>DOTA01000018.1 GCA_003513015.1 Chloroflexota bacterium | reverse complement strand
GCCCACATCTACTGCGCCGAGGAAGATTTCGAGCGCGAATTCATGGATGTGATCGCCATGTATATGGAATATTTCGAGATTTTTGGCATCGAAAAATATGTGATGCGCTTGAGCACGCACTCCAAGGAGGGCCTGGGCAAAAAATATGTCGATAATGAACGCCTGTGGCTCAAGACGGAAGAAATGGTGCGGCAAGCCATGCGCAATGGGAAAGTCAATTTTGTGGAGGTGGCGGGCGAGGCAGCCTTCTACGGCCCCAAGATCGACGTGCAAGTTTGGAGCGCGATTGGCCGGGAATTTTCGCTGGCTACCAACCAGGTAGATTTTGCCGTTCCGGAGAGATTCAATCTCACCTTCGTCAACCGCCACGGCGAAGACGAAACGCCGCTATGCATCCACCGCGCCCCGCTCAGCACGCACGAGCGCATGATCGGCTTCCTGATCGAGCATTATGCCGGGAAATTCCCGGTGTGGCTCTCGCCCGAACAGGCCCGCATCATCCCGATCACGGACGATCAGGTGGAGTATGCTGTTGCCGTCGAGAAACAACTGCGGGCCGCGGGCCTGCGCGCCAAAGCCGATCTCGGCTCGGAGCGCATGAATGCCAAAATTCGCAACGCGCAGAAGATGCAAGTGCCCTACATGCTGGTGGTGGGTAACCAGGAGATGGAAGCCGGAGCCGTGGCTCCGCGCCTGCGCTCTGGGAAGCAATTGGAAGCCTTGAGTGTGGAGGCCTTCATAGAGCGGATTCAACAAGAAATTCGAGATCGCGTGCATCTGCCTGAAATGGCAGAATAAATCCCCGAAGGTTCATAAAGAAAACAGCGGAGGCGAGATCATCCCTCCGCTGTTTTCTTTATACCGCATCAACGAGCATCGCCGTATTTTGACACGGTCAATTTATAGGACGCGCCAATCAACAATTAATTTGTCAACAATCAGAAATTCGTATACAATGCAATTGTAGTAATATATAATAGGAATACGGATTTCCGCAGTATTTTGCTAACGTGATTCTTCATCCAGGATTATTTCTATTTTTGAGGCCTGACGGGGTATGGTGAAAACCACAAACCCTACTAAGGCCGAAATTTTATAACAGGAGCGTTTTTTTATGAAGAAAGTTTTTATCCTTCTCCCCGCGACTATTCTGCTGGCAATTTTGGGCGTACTGCTGCTCCCCTGGATTGCCGGGCAAGCCGCACCGCAAGAACAGACGACCTCGGGGCCAAAATACAATGCCATTGCCATGCCTTTAGATGCTGAACAAAGCTTTGCAGATTTAGGTTATTTGTATAATTCCCAGGGGTTGCTCGATTATATTGGCTCATCGGCAAGTCAAGTGCTGCGCCTGAACGCAAGCCGTCAGGATTTCGATTCCTGGTTTTCAGGCGGTTTTGGGGTTGTTGATGGCATTTTTACGACAACGCCTTTTCCTCTAAACACTGGTGAAGAATATTGGATTTTAGTTAATAGTAATAGCCCCACTTCATTTTCGGTCGTAGGTGAAGTTCCTGCCGCAGGCTCCGTTGACTTTACACTGATTGGCTCGAATCCCTGCAAATATAACGGGATTTCGATCCCGCTGGATCAATCTGAGATTTCGAATGCAGTTGAGTTAAGCGCAAGCATTGGGAATATCGAGCAAGTTTTGCGCCTCAATACCGAGCATCAAGATTTTGATACCTGGTTTGTGACTGCCAATTTTGGCATTGTGGGTGGCATTTTTACAACAAATCCTGATGATTTTCCAGTAAAAATTGGTTACCCTTACTGGGTTTGCGTAAACACGACAGGCAATAATACCGTTTGGCCAATGCCATAACGGGGCCGATCACAGAGAATTGCACATAAGGAGATAATCACGATGAAAAAAGCGCTTGTTTTACTAGTTTTATTACTTATTACTTCTCTCTTTTTCGTATTTGGAGCATCTGCTCTCAACCCATATAACGTGGATCAGGATACTTGGGTTGATGGTTCGACTAATAACTACAATGGTAGTGGCTCGCTCAGGATATTCTCATCAAGTGCTGGCACTTGCTCTCCAGCACTTGCCACTTTGTTACAAGTAGATATGACACAGATCATACAGGATACTGTAGGAACGGTAACCCTCGATGTAGTTGTTCATACTGGAACTAGTGTTAGTGGCTCAGTTACGTTAGAGTTATTTGAATCTACTTCAGATTTTGACGAAACCACTGCTGCTGGTCCCAGGACAGCTTGGGTTGGATCATCTTTAGGCTCTACCGTGAATTTGGATAACACCACACCTGTGGGAACAACTCTAACATTTCCATCCACGGCTGCATTTGTATCGTATGTTGAAGCCGCAAGAACTGGGGACGGCAATGCCAGTGTAGTTATCCAAATGACGAGTTGTCCATTAGGTGCTCAAAGCGTTGAGTTGGATGAGCGCGAAACCGGTCAGGCAGCTCAGTTTAGCTTTTGGAATCCATCCAATGTCAGCATCTCCAACCTCAAAGCTACTTCAGCCCCCTCGCATCTTCTTTGGGCCGCTTTCGGCCTGATTCTGGTGCTCAGCAGCGCCGCGCTTTTCTATCTACGCCGCCGCTCCCGCTCTACTGAAAACAATCTCTAATTACCCGATAATCCATAAAACCTGCCAGGGGTCCGCTCCCGGCAGGTTTTTTTTATATACACTTTTTATAGGAATTGAAACATGCATAAAAACAAACTTATTCTGATTACCAGTTTCGGCCTTTTGCTCATGTTCGCCTTTGCTTTCAACAGCCGGGCTACGGCGCAGAGTGTGGCAAATTCCCCAGCTGTCATTGACCAACTGATCATCCAATATCAACCGAGGTCCGGCATCCAATTAAAAGTCACCAGCGAATTCGAAAGCCAGATGCAAAATCTCAGCGCTGAGGCGGGTATCATGCTCGAATACGCCCGTCCCATGTCGGGCGATGCCCATGTTTTGCGGCTGCCCACGAAAATCACCGTGGAAGAGGCCGAAAAAATCGCCGACAAGCTTTCGGCTCTGCCTGAAATCGCCTACGCCGAACCCGATTACATCATGCTGCCCATCACCGATTTTAGTGCCCCGTTGATGCTTGTTGAACCCAACGACACCTATTATGCAGACCAATGGCACTATTTCACTCCGGTGGCAGGAAGCTACGGCGTCAACGCACCCGAAGCCTGGGATTTCACCACGGGATCAAGTTCCATCTACGTGGCCGTTTTGGATACCGGCATCCTCAACCATGAGGATTTAGTTGGCCGCTGGCAGGGTGGATACGATATGATCTCGACTTCTGCGATGGGCAATGATGGCGATGGGCGCGATGCAAACCCCTTAGACCCTGGTGATTGGGTGACGGCCAACGAGTGCTATGCGGGTTCATTGGCAAGGGATAGCTCCTGGCACGGCACGCATGTGGCTGGCACGATTGGCGCCGCCACCAATAATGGCATGGGTGTAGCCGGTTTGAACTGGGTCTCGAAAGTCATTCCGGTGCGTGTTTTGGGCAAATGCGG
>DOTA01000442.1 GCA_003513015.1 Chloroflexota bacterium | reverse complement strand
CCAGGCTGGGGATGTTAGAAAGGGCGTTGCTGATTGGCCCCGCGGCCAATTGCCTCAAAGACATATCCGGGGGCATCCAGTTGGGGTAGGCTGCCCCGGGGGTGAGCAGGGTTTCCCAAAAAGCTGTGGTGCCGATCCAGGCGTCAAAGGGAGAAACACTCAAATCCAAGGCGATAAAATTTACAGTTCCCTTGCCCACGGCTAATTCCAATACCAGGGGCAGGTTATCCTGTTGAGCTAGTACCCTCCCAGAGGGTTGTGAACCCACGGCAACGGCGAAAGGCCCTGGCACGCGCACGGCTGAGGTGTTGGCAAAAGTGGCCAGAGCATCAACGGCGTCTACATCTGTGAGACCGGTAGGTTTTAATGGCAGGATCTCTGCGGGTAAACCACTGGTGGTTTGCATGGCCCCCACACCTCCGCCAGTTACTAGCCGCCCCCCTTGCTGAACCCAGGCCTTGAGGGCGCCGGCTTGCTCTGGCGAGAGGCTGCTGGTATCGACATCGTTCAAAATCAGGCAATCGAGTGAACGTAACCCTTCGGGCCGCTCGGGCAGGGTTTCCAGAGAAACATCCAACATCACCTGCGCCCGCCCATTGGGCAGTCGAATGCCTGGAATCAAAGCCAGCGCGCCGCGTTCGCGGGCGGCCACGCCGATCAGGTAATTGATATTCGGTTGAGGTTGCACTTTCACTGCTTGGGTTTGCAAGGCTTCATCGCCCAGAACCAGGGTCACTTTCAGTTCACGAGTGAAGTTATTGGGCAAAACGTACACCGGTAGGCGTTTGCGCGCCCCATTGGCCAGCGAAACTGGCACGGCATAGGTGATTTGGTTGAAATCTTGCTGCACGCTCACCTGAATTTCACCTTCCAGGTTAGGGCCGTTATTTTCCAGGCTGACCCAAACGGGCAGCCATTCACCGTATTTGAAATTGCCTTGATAAGCGGCTTCGGCCTGCATCAGCACGCTTTGAGAGGCTGGTGCGGCCGCAGCCGGCAAGCTGGAGAAAATCAGCATCACCAGCAAAAATAAAGGGATCAATTTTGGGCGGAGTGTAGGGGAGAGCATAGATCAGATTCCTTGGAAGCCGATGGAGGGGGGATTATCATCGTGACGTTATCATAATCACTTTCGTTCCAGGCGGCAAGCCGCATATTGGGCAACAAGCAAGCCTCCGAGGGATGTGTACCCTCGGAGGCCCAAGTATCTCATATGCTTGATGGCTTTGTCGCAGCAAGCTTGCTGACTCAGCCGAAATCACCCAATTCGTGTGTCTCTAAGGCCCTCAGTAGATTTTTGGAGGTGAGAATGATCGCGGTGCCGCGAATGCCCGATCCTATTGAGACGATTTCTTCTCCCAAAACGGAGCGATCCGCCAGAATTTTGAGAGGTCGCTGCACCCCAAAGGGGGCCACCGCCCCGAGAGGGTAACCGGTAATTTCAAGCACTTCCTCGGGTGTGGCCATCGTCAGGCGGTTGGTGCCGAAATGCTGGCGCAACTTCTTCCAGTTGATTTGCCCGGGGCCGGCCATCAAGACTATGGCATATTCGTCTTGCGAAACCCGGAACAGGATACTTCGGATCACCTGCCCAGGGCGTTGGCCACGCTCCTCGGCGGCTTGTTCCAGCGATTTGAGCGGGCCGGGGTGGATAAAGATTTCATGGGGAACGCCCAATTCGGTGAGGGCGGCGCTGACCGGGGGCGTGGTGCTCATAGTTTGACAACTTTGCCAGTATTGGCTGATTCGTAAAGCGCCAGCACGGTTTTGACATGGTTGCGGGTTTCTTCCAGGGTCAGGTAGCCGGGAGCGCCATCCAGAATGGCGTTGTGCATGTCTTCGATTTCGCCGAGGTAGAGGTATTCTTCGGGGACAGGGATTTCCTCCGCTTTGCCGGAAGCATCAAAAAATGTCAACCGTTGTGCTTCCTCTTCGACCCCGGTGAAGGGCCGGGTGCTCTCGAGGCGTCCCTCCGTACCAATAATCTCCATATGGGTGTGGAAGGGGGAACGAAAGGCGCTGCTGATTTGGGCCAGCCCGCCGCCGGGGTAGCCCATCTGCCCACANNCCCACATCCCACAGGCAGCCGCCACCCCAATCGGGCACCAAGCGCACGTTGAGGTGGTGGGCGGCGCGCTCGGCGGGGTCCATGCTGAAATTGAAGACGCCGCGCACCACGGTGATTTCGCCAAGTTTGCCGCTGCGCACGATTTCACCAACGATTTTGGTTTGGGGGTGGTGGCGGTACATGAAGGCTTCGGCGAGCACCATGTCGGTGGCTTGGCTGGCGGCAATCATGTCATCAACTTCGAGCAGGCTGAGCGCAAAGGGTTTTTCGCACAATACGTGAACCCCGGCTTGCATAGCCTTGATGCTCCATTCGGCGTGCAGGTGGTTGGGCAGGCTGATGTAAACGGCATCGACCGCGCCGGAGTCGAGCATCTCCTGGTAGCTGCCAAAGGCCTGGGGGATTTCCCACTCTTGGGCGTAGGCCGCGGCGCTTTCAGGCGAGCGGCTGGCCACCGCCACCAGTTCGCCCCGTGCCGATTGGCGGATGGCTGGAATCACCCGGCGGTTGATGTTGGCGGTGGAGAGTAATCCCCAGCGGATTTTTTGAGTCATGATGTGCTCCTTTGATTGTTAGAATGGTGTTTTGTCTTTAGAATTTTACTTGCGCCAGTCGTGCGGCAGCAGTTCCCGCAGGGTTTTGACCACCNNCGGCAACGGCCACAGGGCGGTAGGATGCTGCCATCCCAATCCACGGCGACCATTTTAAGCACCCGGTTTTCACCTGCCGTAAGCATGGCCGCCGCGGCAGCATGTTCGGCGCAGAAACCCATCGAACAGGCGGTATCGATGCACACGCCGGTGTAAACCTTGCCGCTTTCCGTCAGCAGCGCTGCGCCCACGCCCCCAGATTCGGCGAATTCCGAGAGTTTGCGGGGGTTGAGTACGGCTTTGGCTTTTTGGTAGAGGTCGTCGAAGTTCATTTGCTTTTCTTTACCAACGCGCATGGTGCTCTTCGGCAAAGCCGATCAAACCATCCAGAAGGATTTCCTCGCCCTCATCTGTGAGCACTTTGCCCGCATAGTGCCCAAATAATTGATGCACTTCACTATCGATCACCACCAGCTTGGTCGCCGCGAACCGGTCTTTGAATGGCACAAAATCCAAATCCAGGCGGCCTGCGTTATCGCGGAATTTCCACGGTTTCAGAAAATCCTGCGGGTCATACTCGAAACTCACCTGGTCGAGTTTGTGAATTTTGCCTTCTAAAATCAGGGCGTTCTCCGTTGCTGCGGATGTATCTCCGAAGCCGCAGCCCAAATTCAAGCCTGCGCGGCGTCCATCCGCCAAAAATCCCGAGGCGCTGGCCCAGTTCCAAAAACTGCTGTACTCCCAAACCCCGCGGCCCCAATCCAGTTGTCCCAAACTTTCCTCCGGCATCAGATTTTCCTGAATCTCGCCATATTGCAGGGTTCCGCGGGCGGGCAGGCAGTTGATCTTGTGATTATAATAGAAGCGCTTGCCGGGGATGGGGATAACGATATTCATGGATTCGTGCGTTTGATTGAGTTGCAAGCTGATTTCCGCATGGAGGCCGCGCCCCCGATTGAATCCGGGCCAATCCACGAAAATCTCGCGGGAATTGGGAGTGGTCTCGAACCTCAAATGGGCACCCTGCCCCTGATATTCGCAGACTCCCACGGTCTGGCGGCTGAGCGTCACCCCGCGGCCCAGGGGGATCACTAACCCTTCCTCGTGCAGTTCATTGGTTTCAAAATCCAGGGTATAGACGAACACGTTGCCAGCGTACCCCAGGTTGGCGATGGTCGCCGAGAAGAAGCGCTGTGGTGTGAAGATGGCGTAGTAATCCCAAACTTTGACACGCGCGAATTGCAGCGAGCGCAACCATTGAGGATAGAAAGCCACCTGTTCCAGATTGCACTCCAACCTGGGATAGCGTGCCCAACCGACTTGTAGCAGGCTGCCGTCTTGATCGAGCAAGGGTGTGGTATCCGTGATTTCTTTTTGCATGCTGCCCTCCACAAATAATTAAATAATCTATTGAGAGTGTAAAGCAATGCCCCTGGCATGTCAACAAATCCCAAAAACAAAAAGCCGCCCCAATTTGGGACGGCGGCTTGTGTTTTTAAGGGTGCTAATCCAGATACGATTGTAGCGCTTTCTGGATGCTCGGCGTGCGTAGGCGACGGAGAGCCTGAGCTTCAATCTGGCGGACGCGCTCGCGGGTTACACCCATCTTCTGGCCGACTTCGTTGAGTGTCAGGTATTGGCCATCGAGCAAACCGTAGCGCAATTGCAGGATGCGGGCCTCGCGTGGGGGCAGCGAATCCAGAATGCCAGCCAGTTGCTCGTGCAGCAAGTTGTTGGCCGCGGTTTCATCCGGGGGTGGGGAGCTATCATCTTCAATGAAATCACCCAAAACGTCGTCATCTTCCTCGCCGATGGGCATCTGCAAGGAGAGTGGATGGCGCGCCAACTGGATCATTTCTTCCACTTTTTTGGGTGGTACATCCAACGCCTCGGCCACTTCATCCATGGTTGGGTCGCGGCCATATTTTTGCTTGAGCTGATGCTGGATGCGCAGCATACGGCTGACCTGATCGCCCATGTGGACTGGCACGCGAATAGTGCGCCCCTGGTCGGCGATGGCACGCGTCACGGCTTGCCGAATCCACCAGGTGGCGTAGGTGCTGAACTTGTAACCGCGCGTGTAATCGAATTTTTTGGCGGCGCGCATCAAACCAATATTGCCTTCTTGAATCAGATCCAAAAAGGGCACACCACGCCCCATATATTTCTTGGCGACACTGATGACTAGACGGGCATTGGCGGTGATCAAGTGTTCGCGCGCGTCCCAGCCATCCTGGATATGCCAGCGCAACTCATTGCGCTCTCCATCGGCTACTTCGCCCAGCGCCAAACGGTTCATAGCTTCGCGCCCGCGCTCGATGCGTTGTGTGATCTGGATTTCCTGTTCTTGGGTCAGCAGCGGAACTCGCCCGGCTTCTTTCAAATATAAACCAACCGTGTCATTGATTTCGATATGTGCCAGATAATCATCCGTAGGGATCGAATAATCTTCGGGTTCTTCGATTTCGTCCTCGTCGCCATCAAAAACGGGTTCGCTATCTGAGATTTGCTTTTCTTCAGTGAGCTCTTCAATGTAGGGAATTCCCGCGCTCAATAATGCTGAGAAGACCTCTTCTAATTGGTCTACGCTGCGCTCGGCTTCCGGGAATTGGTGCAGAATATCTTCAAGAGTCACGAATCCCTTATCGCGGCCTTCGTCGATAATGCGCGCAATTGGGAAACCTTCGTCTTCTTTTTGTTCTAAAGCTGAGAGTAAGTTTTCGTCTAGTGATTGATACATCTTAAGTTAGATTATAGCATACGGTTATGCCGCAAATGCAATACAGAATAATGACAAAATGGCCGATATTTTTTAGATGCAAACACGACTGTGGGGTGACATCTAGCCCTAAGCCGGTTTGCCACCCCACGGTATTTGTGGATTTTCTTTTCGGCTTTAAATGTGGATACCGTGCCCTTCAGCAACGTGTGCAGCTTCCATGAGTACCTCACTAAGCGTGGGGTGGGCATGCACATTGCGCCCGATTTCGGCCGGGGTCAACTCCATCATTTGGGCCAGGGTGAGTTCCGGGAGCAATTCGGTTACTTCCGGGCCGACCATCGAAGCGCCCAAAATCTCGCCGTATTTTTTATCCGTGATAATTTTTACCCAGCCGGCGTAATCGCCCAAACCGAGGGCTTTGCCGTTGGCCTGGAAGGGGAAACGCCCCACTTCAACATCATAGCCTTCTACTTTAGCCTGCGCTTCGGTCAAACCGAAAGAGGCGATCTGCGGTTGGCAGTAAGTGGCCCGCGGCATCATGCGGTAATCCAGCGTGATGGTTTCAACGCCGGCGATATTTTCTGCGCAGATGATCCCTTGAGCTGAACCGACATGCGCCAACATCAATTTGGCGGTTACATCACCGATGGCCCAGATGCCCGGCACGTTGGTGGCCATACGCTCGTCAATTTCAATGGCGCCGCGCTCGGTTAGTTTCACGCCAACCTCTTCCAGGCCGATGCCAGCGGTGTTTGGCTTGAAGCTGATCGCCAGCAAAACCTGCTGGGCTTCCAGNNCGCGTATTCGTCAAAGTTTTGACCTTGTTCTTGGCGAAGGCTTTCGCCAGTTCGGCGCTGATTTCTTCATCTTCGAGGGGAACGATGCGCGGCAGCATCTCCACGATGGTGACATCCACGCCGTAAGCATTCCATACAGTGGCAAACTCCACGCCAATCGCGCCGGAACCCACGATCACCGCTGATTGGGGCAGTTTCTCTTGCAGGATGGCCTCGCGATAAGTGAGCACCTTCTCGCCATCAATTTTGACACCCGGCAGCACAAAGGGGCTGGCGCCCGTGGCGATGATCACGTTTTTCGTTTGCAATTCTGTAGTTTTGCCCTCGGCATCTGTTACCACCACGGTGTCTCTGGCGGTCAGCTTGGCTGTGCCCATGTGAACATCGATATTGTTCTTCTTCATTAAAAAGCCCACACCGCGGGTCAGCCGCCCCGAAACCTGGCGGCTACGCTTTACAGCCACGCCATAGTCGAGTTCCAGGTTATCGAATTTGAAGCCAAATTCCTTGCCGCGCTCGCGCAGGGTGTGCGCTACTTCCGCATTTTTTAGCAGGGATTTGGAGGGGATGCAGCCAATGTTCAGGCAAACACCACCCAGCCATTCTTTTTCCACGATGGCAGTATTTAATCCCAATTGGGCGGCGCGGATGGCGGCCACATACCCGCCCGGCCCTGCGCCGATGACAATCACGTCATAATTGCTCATCATTTCTCCTTTACAATGCCCCGGTCACAAATCGCGCTTCCTGCTTGCTAGAAAAGCGCAATCTGTGATCATGAGGGGTATACACAACGTTAGGGTCGCAGCGAACGCGACCCTATGTCCAATTTTCCAATATATCTACGATTTTTGCTAAAAAGTAGTCGGCCACGGCTCCATCTAAAATCCGGTGATCAAACGTCAGGGTGATGTAGACCATGGGGCGAACCGAAATTGTATCATATCCTGAATTATCTTCAAGGACAATTACGCGTTTTTGGAGTTTTCCAACCCCTAAAATAGCACATTGGGGCTGATTAATGATCGGCGAAGCAAATAAAGACCCGCTGACCCCGTGATTGGTGATCGTAAATGTGCCACCAGTGACTTCATCGGGCTGCAATTGTCTGACGCGGGTTCGGGTTGCCAGATCGTTCACGCTGCGGGCAATTCCCAGCAGTGAGAGATCATTGGCATTTTTTATTACGGGCACAATCAGCCCAGCCTCGCCCAGCGAAGTGGCCATGCCAATGTTAACGGCGCGGTGCAGAATCAAGCCAGCCTCGCTCCAAGATGAATTTACTAGCGGGAAGGCCTTCAGGGCTGCGGCGGTGGCCGCCACAAAATAGGCGGTGAAGGTCAGTTTGACTCCATCGCTTTCAAACGCGGCTTTATTATCTACCCGGTGTGCCACGACCTTGCTCATATCGGCCTCGAAAACTGTGGTGACGTGCGGCGAAGTCTGTTTGCTCAGCACCATATGTTCGGCAATCCGGCGGCGGATGGTGGTATGCGGTATTACCGTGTCAAGTGTTCCGGTGACTGGTGTCAGGTGGGGAAGCGTACTTGACTGGGGAGCACCTGACACTTGATCCGCTTCTACATATCCCAGAACATCCTTCTTCGTGACGCGGCCGTTTAGCCCGGTTCCCTGGACCATTTGTAGATTGATGCCGTGTTCTGCGGCGATTTTTGCTACCACGGGAGAGATGAACCCCAAATCTCGGATGCCGTTTTCGAGGAGGGGGGCAGCGGAATCCGACCCAGGGCTGGCTGCCACCTTTGGGGTTGCCTCCGTCTCTGAAATTCCCGCGGAAACCTCCTGTGCGGGTGCGGCATCAAACTCGGATGGCAGCGCTTCCCCCGGTTCCCCAATCCAGGCTAAAATTGTCCCCACTTTTACCGTGAGGCCCTCCTGCACCTGCACAATTTTTAGCAGCGTCCCTGAAACGGGCGCGGGAATTTCGGTATCAACTTTATCGGTGTTTACCTCTACTAAGGCCTCGTATTCCGCGACCGGATCGCCTTCGGCTTTGAGCCATTGGGTGATGGTGGCCTCTTCGACCGATTCGCCCAGTTGGGGCATGAGAACTTTTGTGGCCATAATTCCTCCGGTTTAGCGGTAAATTGCGGGGTATCGATCTGGCGCTACCTCGTGCATCATTTCGTAGGCGGCATCGAAGATGCTTTCGGCGTTGGGCTTGGTCCAGTAGTCGCCATCGGGGCCGTAGGCAGTGCGGTGGGGTTGGGCGGTGAGCGTGCGCGGAGCGGAGTCGAGCCAGTAGTAGCCGCCCTG
>DOTA01000053.1 GCA_003513015.1 Chloroflexota bacterium | reverse complement strand
TCTACCCCGATCAGATGCGCACCATCCTGTTGGATTCCAGCCCTGGCGTGATCGGTGCACCCGACCTTTGGGCCGATCTCGGCGGGCAGAATCATGCAGGGGAGGGCATGCGCATCGCCGTTATCGATACCGGCATCCGTCCGGAAAATCCCATGTTCGCGGGCAATAGTTTCATTGCCCCGCCCGGCTTCCCGCACGGCTATTGCGCCGATTTCCCCAGCGATGCCAATTTCCAATGTAATGACAAGCTCATCGTGGCGCGTTACTATCCCCCCACCTTTGCCATTCACCCTTCCGAAGTTTACAGCCCGCTCGATATTCACGGCCACGGCAGCCACGTAGCCGGTATCGCTGCCGGGAATGCCATTGATGTGCCCACTGGGAATGACATCCCCGCAAATACCCGTATCTCCGGGGTGGCCCCGCGGGCTTATCTGATGGTTTACAAGGCTTTCTTTACCACACCCGAGGGCAACGTCAGCGGCAGCGATGCCATGCTGTTGGCAGCCCTTGATGATGCTTTGCTGGATGATGCCGATGTGGTTAATAACTCTTGGGGCGGGGCGGCCATCGAAGACCCTACCGATAATCCCTTTGTTAGCGCGGTGCAGGCGCTGAAAGCTGCCGGGGTGGTGGTTGTTTTCGCGGCGGGGAATGGCGGCCCTACCCCAGGGACGATCCGCTGCCCCGGCTGTCTGGAAGATGTTATCACCGTGGGGGCCAGCACCGCCGACCGGGTGTTTGCCAACACCCTGGATGTCACCGGGCCGGGAGATATCCCTGCAAATCTCATGGGGTTGGCGGCCCTCAGTGGGTCGGGGCCTGAAATTGCAGTTGATCTTGAAGGTGAGATTCGCTTCGCGGGTACGGTAGCACCTTCAAATTCCGAGGCTTGTGCCCCTTTTTCGGGAACAGTTTTTACGAATGCGCTGGCACTGATTCCGCGCGGCGGCTGTCCCTTCCTCGATAAAGTTCAACACGCCCAGGCAGCCGGGGCGCTGGCTGTGCTGATCTACAATAACGAGCCGGGATTCCCCATCAAAATGGCATATTTAGAGAGTACGCTAATTCCCTCCGCTTTTATGTCGCAAGATCAAGGCCAGACTCTGCTGGCTTGGGTCACGAGTCAGGTTTTACCCACCGCCCGCCTGAAGGCGGTGGTGAGTGCCGTGCATGACGCCGTCTGGCAAGATACCCTTTGGGAATCTAGTTCCGTAGGGCCAAATGGCCTTCCGAATGTGCTCAAGCCCGATCTGGTCGCGCCGGGGGTGAATATTCTCTCGGCGGTTTCACCCGTGTTGAACGGGGGCGCACAGTTTCAGTTGTGGCAGGGCACGAGTATGTCTACGCCGCACGTTAGCGGGGCCGCCGCCTTGCTGCGCCAGCGTCATCCGGAGTGGACGCCGCAGCAAATCAAAACAGCGCTAACCAGCACAGCCTACCAGAATGTTTCCCAACCCGATGGCAACACGCCTGCTACGCCGTTTATGATGGGTGCCGGACGCCTGGATTTAAGCCGCGCCCGCAATACCGAACTAACCTTTAGCGCGCCTTCGTTCGCCAATGGTAACTGCCTGGGCCAATGTAATTGGGCAGACATTCAGATTGAAAATGTTAGCCTGGGGTTTGCCTGGCGGGATGCTTATGTCAGCGCGCCGGTCGGGATGCAGGTGAGCGTGGAGCCTTCGTCGCTGATGCTGCCCTTCGGCGAGAGCAGTTCGTTTTCAATCTCGGTAGATGTTTCGGCTTTGCCCCCCGATCAGTGGTATTTTGCTACTTTGCGCTGGGAGCCGCATATTGCGGATCCAAATTTGGACGCCTATTTGCCTATCGCGGTTTACGCCACCGCGCCGCCGTTGGCCGAATTGCAAAAAGAAGCCAACCACACTTTTGCCTCGCCAGGCGATACCGCCAGCTACACGCTGACGCTCTTCAATGATGCGTCCCTCACAAGCACTTTTGTGTTGAGTGACACCATTCCGCAAAATGCCAGTTACATCCCTGGCAGTGCCACGGGCGGTCTGGTTTACAACAGCACGGCCCATGAACTGACTGCCACGGTGGCAATCAGCGCGCCTCAGGCGCAGATCGCGCCGGATGCGCTTTACGGTTATCTTTCATTGGCAGATCGGGGAGTCGCACCGCTGGCTTGTCCGGATATAAATTGTGATGAAGCCGAAATCCGGATTCCTGGTTTGGATTTTTATTTCAATGGACGGCCGGCCAGTGATCTGATTTGGAGCACCAACGGATACCTGCAGGTTGCTTCCGCTAATGAAAATTTATCTGCGCCCCATCAGAATCTTCCGGACCCTGCCGCGCCCAATAACCTGCTCGCGCCCCTGTGGGCTGATCTTATCCATGGGGTTTGGTATTATGCCCTGGTACGGGTGGGAGAGACCGGCCCGTTTTACTATGTTTTTGAATGGAAGGAGGCCGCTCTCAAGAGTGATTCTAACCAGCGGTATTCCTTCCAGGTCTGGATCGAGCGCGGTACCGATCAAATCTGGTTTGTGTATGGCCCGCAGACCGCGCCCATCTCAACGGGGACGGTGGGGGTTGAGAATCAATTTGGTAGCGTAGGGGCAGTCTATTTTTACAATGGCGGCGGCAGCGCCCCCGTTGAGGGAATCAGCCTCAAAGTTGGCATTCAAAATAACCCCGAAGTTTTTTCCTATGCCCTATTGCTTGGCCCAGAAATTGGGGATGTGATCAATCTGGCCCAGGCTGAAAATCAAGACACGGGCAGGGTGGTGCAGGCCTTAGCTACCGTATATGTGGGTAAGCAAATTTTCTTGCCCCTTGTGTTGAGGTAATGCTTAATATTGCATGGATCAGTTGAAAATGAGGGTAGTGGTTCAAACAAAATGTTTCGATTAAACTATATCGATGATAATCGAAGAGAAAATCTACACCTGTCCATGTTGCGGTAGCAGTAACTTGAAGAAAAAC
>DOTA01000300.1 GCA_003513015.1 Chloroflexota bacterium | reverse complement strand
TCGATAGCAAACCAGTTGGCCGGGACTTTGGTCCAGGCGTTGAGCAAAAATGGCTGCGCCACGGCAATCCCAATGGTGCTCCACAAAACCAGGGAAAAACTCGATCCTGCCAACCCGCGTAAAATCCCGAAAATGCCCATCAAAATCACACCGATGCTCACCGCCGGTCGAAACCCAAAGGTGTCGATCACCCAGGCCACCGGCAGCGAAAGCGGAATGAAAGCGATCATAAACGACATCGCCAAAAAACCGATCTGTAAGTCACTGACGCCGTAGAACTGCGCCGCCGGACCGCTGATGGGGGCGTAGGCGATCCACAGAGTTTGGATGGTCAAATTGACGAGCATAAAAACGCCTAAAACCACCCAGCGGTATCCGTAAAGTTTATATGCTTTGGCGTTCATACGCTAATTTCCTCGCTTCAAAACCGCCAGCGTTTCCGCTTCGGGCATCTGTTTATAAAAATCATCCAGCGGGTAGCAGCCCGAAACCAGATGTTTGCGCGGCGCGGTAGTGCAATCGCTGAAAGTGCGACAAATTCGCTTGCGCGCCAGCGGTTTGCCCGCCAATACATCCGCCGGAAATTCCGGATACGATAAAATCATCCGTCCCAGCCCCACAAAATCGGCGGCACCCGTGCGCACCACGGCTTGCGCCACGTTAGGCAGCCACTCCTGCAAATAGCTGTACGCCGTGCCCACGATTGCCAAACCAGGGAACTGCGCCTTAAGTTCGGCCACCGCGTTGATCAGCCGGGCCGCGCCTACCAGCGGGTCTTCGGGGGGCAGGTAGCCATCCGAGGGCGGGAAGAGCGCCGGGCGCTGGATATGCGGCACATAATAAGGACTGCCCGCCGTCAGATTGACTAATTCGATCCCCAAGGATTGCAGCAAGGCCAGAAATTGCATCGTTTCCGAAAAATCGAGCTGCGGAGGGCTTTGGGGCTGGCAGCCAAACCAGAAGTTGCGCGCGTCCTTGAGTTCCACCTGCTCCCCCACCCCGCTTTCGGGNNGGGACTCGTGCCTGGATTCCGGCCACGATCTCACGCAAAAAGCGGGTTCGATTCTCGAAGGAGCCGCCAAATTCTCCGGGGCGGGTGTAAGCGGTAAGCAACTCGTGCCCCAAATAGCCATGACAGTGCTTCACATCCACAAAGTGGAACCCGGCCGCCTGCGCCATCTCGGCGGCCTCGACAAATTGAGCGATCAACGCCCGAATTTCAGCATCCGTAATCACGGGGTAATCCGCGGGGAGGCCAAATTTCTCATCGAGATAGGGGTGGCGGTAGGCGATCACCGGTTTGAGTTGGTGATCCGCGTCGGGACGGCAAAAGCGCCCCGAATGCGTCAGTTGCAGGCCAATGAGCAGATCGTCCACGCGGCCGTAGAGCGCTTCGTGTTCCGCGACCAGAGTTTCGCGCAATCCCTGGATGGAGGGTAGATTTTCAGGGGTGAGCAGCAACTGGTTGGGGTTGGCGCGGCCCGCATGGGTAACGGCCACCGCCTCCCCGCCCCAAATCAGCTTGGCACCACTGCGGCCAAAATTGCGCCAGCGCCGGACGGTCAACTCGGAGGGTTTGCCATCGGGGGTACCGTCCCAGCCTTCCATGGGTTGGGTGCAAAAACGGTTGCCGATCACAAAGCCATCTTGAAGGGTGTAGGGTTGCGCCAGGGGTGCGGCCGGGCCTATTTGCATCTCGGCATCAAAGGGGAGTGTGATTCCCAGGCTGGCGAGGTGATCTCGGAATTGTTCAGGAGTTTTGAGTTGGGCAATACGTTTGTAGGTTGTCATAATGTTGTTCGTGTCCGGGCAATAGGGCCATCGGTACCAGGGAAAATCTAAATCACCCAGTCACCTAATCACCTGTTACTATGCTTACTACCCAAGCATGTTCACCGGGCTTATTTTCGGGCAAATATACAGTCAGGCCGTTGTCATTTTGCAGCCAATCGAGCGGGGTATCCAACCCCAAAAGAGTGATATTTTGTATCTTCTCGGCCGGGAACTCATCGAAGGTTAGGGAGGCGATCAAGGCAGTTTCACCGGGATCAGCCAAAATTAGAGCGTAAAGCGTGTTCCCTTCGGTGGTGAAACGGATATCCTGTGGGGTATAGGCGCTGCGGGAGGTATCCGTGAAGTGTCCCTCGCGGATTTGGGTGGGGCCTTCGCCATACACTTTCCAGGGGCGGGTGCCGTAAATGGCTTCGCCATTAACCGTCAGCCAGCGACCGATCTCCCGCAAAATCGCGGCTTCTTCATCTGGGATGGTGCCATCGGGTTTGGGGCCAACATTGAGCAGTAAACAGCCATTTTTGCTGACGATATCGATGAAATCCCCAATGATCTGGCCGGGTGTTTTGTAAACCTGGTTGCGCACATAGCCCCAGGAATTTTGCGAGATGGCCGTATCCGTTTGCCAGGGCATTTCTCGCACATTACTCAATTGCCCACGCTCGATGTCATAAACAGCTGTGCCTGGTTCAAAGGATGCATTTTTATAGTTGATGACCACGCCTTCGCCCCATTCTTCGCCGCGGTTGTAGTAATAAGCCGCAAATTTTTGGATATAGGGCTTGAAAACTGTTTGCTCGATCCACCAGTCAAACCAGACCAGTTGGGGCCGATATTTGTCAACCAGTTCCTGCGTGCGAGCCAGCCAGTTATTTAAAAAGGCCGCATCGGGGCGGGGTTGCCAATCGAGGCTTTTCCAGGCCTCGGTATCGTTTGTAGGGCCAGGAGCCGCATTCCCGTAGAAATCAGCATAGCGCAGGTCTTGCACATCCGAGGGAAATTCCCGGCCGCCGTTGTAAAACCACCAGTTTTCGGCGCGGTGGGAGGAAAGGCCAAAAATCATCCCGGCTTGCCGGATTGCCTCGGCCAATTCGCCGATCACATCCCGTTTTGGCCCCATTTTGGCGGCGTTCCACTCCGAGAAGGAACAATCGTACATGGCAAAGCCATCGTGATGTTCGGCCACCGGGACAATATATTTGGCCCCGGATTCCCTGAAAAGTTCAGCCCAGGCCTGAGGGTCAAAGTATTCAGCTTTGAATTGTGGAATGAAATCTTTATAGCCAAACTCTGTGTGTGGGCCGAAGGTTTCAACATGAAATTCGTATTCCGGAGAACCCGATTGGTACATATTGCGAGGGTACCATTCGCTGTTAAAGGCGGGCACCGAGTATACNNGATGTATTTGGGCATAATTTTCTCTGTTATGCGTAGGGACGCAACCTGTTGCGCTCCTACAATACTTACAACCTTCTCAAATGAAAACCACCATCCACGTTGATGACTTCACCCGTGGAGAAGGGCAGATAGCCTTCAGCGATGGCAACCACAGCTTTGGCAACATCTTCGGGTTGGCCCCAGCGCTGGATAGGCGTCAGACCCTCGGCAATCAGGCGGTCATATTTCTCGTGGACAGGGCCGGTCATATCGGTTTCGATCACGCCCGGACGGATTTCGTAAACGCCGATGCCATATTCGGCCAGGCGGTCGGCGAAGAGGGCGGTCAGCATGCCCAGCCCGGCTTTCGAGAGGCAGTATTCTCCCCGGTTGGGGCTGCTGGTGTAGGCTGAAATCGAACTGATATTGATGATGCGGGGGTCAGCGATCACTTCAGAACCGAGCAACTCTATCATGGCACGCGCCACCAGCTGGGTCAGGAAAAAAGGGCCTTTCAGATTAACGGATAAAACTTCATCGTAGGAAGTCTCCCCTACTTCCAGAATATCCAGCCGCTGGCGGGGGGCCATCCCCGCATTGTTGACGAGCAAATCAATTCGGCCAAAGTGATCCAGCGTTTCCGCAACCAGCCGTTGGCGGTCTACGGTCTGAGCAATATCCGCCTGCACCAGCAAGCCCTCGCCGCCCATCTCTGTGACTATGCGCAAAGTTTCTTCGGCGGCAGCTTGATTGCCGCGGTAGTTGATCACCACCGCCCAGCCGCGTTCAGCTAAGGCCAGCGCAATGCCGCGCCCGATGCCGCGCCCGGCCCCCGTCACAAGCGCCACTTTATTCGTCATGGAGCACCTTGCCGAGGGTTTCGAGGAAGAAGTAATCGCCCCACATCACGGATTCATCCACGCCCAGGGCTTTGTTTTGGTGGTACATGCCGTGTTTGAGCAGGCCTTGCCAGCCGGGAGTTTGATGGGCGAGAAATTCGGGGCTAAGCAGAGTTTCGAGGATTTGAAGGGCATAGCCGCGATAAACGCGCGCCTTGAGGGGATCTGCCGCCAATTTGGAGAGGTTCCAGAATCCCCCGGCGGCGATGGCCGCGGCGGAACTTTCGAAGGGGTACGCGGGGTGGGGTTCGTTCCAATCGTTGGGGGGCACGCCGTGATCGGGGGTGTGCTCGATGTAAAAATTAGCGCAGGCCTCCGCAGTTTGCAGGAAACGAGGATCGCCGGTAAACCCATAGACGGTACCAAATCCGTAGAGCGCCCAGGCGAGGCCGCGCGCCCAAGCGGAATCGTTGCGCCAGCCCTGCTGTGTGGATTGACGCAGGAATTCGCCGGTAGCGAGGTCGAATATGCCTTCATGGGCAGTGCTGCCGTCGCCGCGCACCAGATAACGCCGGGTGGTGAGACAGTGCTCGGTGGCTTTGCGCAAAATTTCGGGATCGCCGGTTTGCTGGGCGGCGTAGAAGATGATCCCAACATTCATCATGATGTCGATGAAAAGGCTGTCAGCGGCAAGGAAGGAGCACAGGTAGCGGCCTTTCTCGTTGAAACGCAGGGACATGGTGGTGCCTGCTTCGATGAGCACAGCGCTGAGAGCCGGGTCACCCGTGAGGTCGTACCAGCGTTTGTAAGTTGACCAGAAGAGAAAGCCGAGGTCGTGCACGTTGCGATCGGTTTTGCG
>DOTA01000130.1 GCA_003513015.1 Chloroflexota bacterium | reverse complement strand
GCGAGATATTCCTGGAAATGCTTTTCGTATTCCTTGCCTTCGGGTTCGTTTTCGCGGCCGACCCACAATTCCAGGGGGCCGTCGGTGAGGGTGATAATCGGCAGCGGCTGTCCCTGGGCTAGTTCCGCTAAAAGCTGGCGCTCGCTCAAATCGCGACGCAGGGCCACCAACCGCTCGGTAACGCGCCCGGCCTCGGTGTACATCTGGTCATCGTAATACAGGCGGCTGCGGACGGTGGTCAGGGGCACAGCGGGGGAGCCGGATTGCATCTGGATGGCGCCGACATTGACCAGGCAGTAATCGACCGAGGCGTGGCGGTCGGGGTTGATTTGCGAGCCATCCGCCGCGAGCAGGGTGATCACCTCGGGGTACGGGGGCAACCCAAAGTTCCCGTTGAGCGGCTCAGCACCGGGCAGGGCACAGCGTAAATTGGCGTTAAAACTGCGGGCGGCCTCCACTTTCTCCCGTAGATATTGGTTTTTATCGGCGTTGTCCGCCAGCGCCGTCAACGCTTTTTCCCGCAGTTCGCGGAAATGCTGCTCCCGGCTGCGGGCTTGTTCCCCCATCTCGATCACTTGCTGGCGAACCTGTTGAAAATCTAAGGCCATGGCCGATCCCTTTAAATAGAACGCTTGTTTTGAGTTATTGTACAGGGAAAAAGAGGGAAGCGCAAGTTAAAGAAAACCGCCCAACGGGGAAGGCAGTCCGTTGGGCGGTTTGATTGCCGGGCAGGTCTAGATAACCTGTTTTCCGGATGGAATATTATCTTCCGAAGTATAACCCTGGCAGAAATTGCAAGCCATGGCATCGTAAGATGAGATTTCAGCGCGATCCACATCACTGTACGAAAAATCATCGCCGGTGTAGATTTCGATCGAAACATGCCGGCTGGGTTCGCCGAAATGATCTGCTACCCAATCAATAATTGTCTCAAACATGATCTCCTCCTTTACGAACACTCCCAAATTTTTTCGCAACAGAATTTCAGGAGCAAAAACGCTCCCACCAAGAAAAGCAACAAACCGATGAGATTTATCATCTTGGGCCTCCTTATCTTGCATAATATAAATATAGCAAGTATATTCAATATTGTCAACAATTAATTTGTCTTTAAAAACAAAACCCCGCTGCTGCGCGGGGTTGTTTGGTTTAACAGGGCTTGGAATGCGATTACAAGTTGAGTACATGTTCGACACGCTCTTTGAGTTCTGATGGGCGCACAGGTTTGCGGACGATGTCGGCCACCCCTAATTCATGAAGCCTCTGGCGGATTTCATCGCGGACAACCACGGTGAAGGCGATCACCGGGTTATCAATTTGATGCACGCTGCGCAGTTCACGCAGCACATCCAGCCCAGAGTAGCGACTAAATTCGCGGTCGGTGTTTCCAGGGCGCAGAATCATATCCAGCAAAATCAGATCAGCGCTGCGAATCTGGTCAATGGCGTTCAGCGCATCGTGGGCCGTATTCAGGCGAACAATGTTGTAGCCAGCTAATTCGAGGGGGCGCACCACCGGGTCGATGATATCGGTATCATCTTCAATCCAGATAATGGTTTTTGACATTATTTACTCTCCTCAGAGCGTTCAAAAGGGAGGGTGATGATAAAACGCGTCAGATGGGGTTGTCCTTCAGGGTCGAGTTCCTCCGAGAGTTGTTTGCTCTCCACCAGGATAGTGCCGCGATGGTAATCGATCACATTTTTCACAAAACGCAAGCCCTTGCCTGAACCGGTGCGATACTCGCCTTGGGTGAGTTTGCCCTGATAGCCATCTTTGAAGATCGCTCCACTGGCAATCTCTTCCTCCAGAATACCAACACCGAAATTGTTAATTTCCAAAACATAGCCGTCTTCTTGCGGGTATCCCTCAACCTTCACAAAACGCTGCCGCCCTGGTCCGCTGCGAAAAGAATACTTCACCGCATTGTGAATCAGGTTATTGATGGTGTGCTGCATATGACTGCGCGAAATCATCACCGGGTATTTTTGAGGCTCCTGCAAATGGGTGCGAATCTCGATCCCGCGGCGGATCGCTTCGGCCTCGTAAACGCGTTTGGCTTCATAGACCAAGGGGGCAATTGATTGAGGAAAGAAATCGTAATCTTCCAAATAGGGTCCCAGGTTTTGGGTCAGGGTGGTCAGCGCCAGGGCAGAGAAAAGGATGTCCTTGGCCATTTTCAAGGTTTCGGTTTTGGAAAGGGATTGGCATTCCATCACCAGATTTTCGGAATTGGCAATCACGGCTTGTAAGCGCGTCTGTAATTCATGGGAAACCTGATCGGTATTGCGACGGAGTTGTTCTTCTTCATCGAAGAGCGTGTAAAACNNAAAACCACTCTTCAACCCGGGGCAGTAAGGTTCGCAGTTCACGGATGCGGGTGGGCGTAAATTTTTTGGCTGATAGCAACAATTCCCGCAATCTGGTGGCATCCTCCGGGCTGAGTTGCAGGCGTTCAACCGCTTGTTGATGCTTTTCCAGTGAGTCTCGTTGATATTCTTCCCCTTCGATTTGCGTCTCGCCATAGATCAACACACCGCGGATTTCGCCATCCACTTTGATGGGCACAGCCTGGTTATACAAGCCCGCGTAACATAAATTAAGCTGTTCTTCACGCGTATCGATTGCCTGCTGGGCACGGCAGCATTGGTCGGAATCACATAACCTGGCTCCCTCGGGAAATTGGCGGATAAACTGGCAATGTGCCTCATAACGTTCTTTCGCCCCATCCGAAAGGGTCAATTCCAACCGACCGTCATTTCTTTCAAACAAACCTACAGGCAAACCCGTGGCACCGGAGAACATATCTAGCAGCGCTTTGTGAGCATCTTGTCGGCGAATCGTGCGTTCTTTCATGGTGATCTCTCCCCTCAGGGTTCTGGTTCCTCTGCGAGTTCAAGGTGATGCCAAATCACACTGATAATTTCGCGAAAAACCTCGTCCTCAGGTTGGTAACGGTCTAAAGCGATCTTCAACAACTGCTGAATGCCCGCGCCTGAAAGCTGCGGACTTTCAGCTAATTCGTGCAACCCGGTCAAATCATCTTCCAGGAATTCTCTTATGGCCTGAACTTCGTAAAGTTGCCAAAAGGCATTTTCATCTTGATTGACTTGATTGGCAATTTGTTGATAACGACGTCCAAAACTCTCCCTTTGTTTTTCGTTAATCTGTCTGAGATGATCTTTGCCGTATTGGCGCTGCCCGGTAATATCACGCGGTACAGGCAACAGAATCCCTTCACGTTCCCAACGAAACAGTGTGCTTTTGGAAATATCGAACATTTCGCAAATTTCTGCGGTGGTGTATGATTTTTCTTTCATAAGTGAGTTTTTAGGTATATCAAATATATTCAGGGTAATCTAATCGTACCCTGTTTAGAGGCCTTTGTCAACGAGACCTGGGTACGGTTGAACCGGATGGAACTTTTTTCTTGTGGTTTCGTTTTTAACAAAGAGTATCCGGCTGCTTCACAACACATCCGAAGCCGGACCAAATAACCTTCACAATACAGGAGAAGTTAACATGCGTAACAAATCAACTCTACTCGTTATCGTATCAATCGTCGCCGTAGCCCTGCTTATTTTTGCCACCAGCGCCCGCGCCCAAGCTACCCCCCCGGTCAGTGACCAGCAACCGCGCACGCTTTCGATCAACGGCAGCGGCACAGTTTCGATCCAGCCGGATATTGCTTATATCCAAATTGGGGTACATACCGAGGGTGCTAACGCACAGGAAACCGTAGCCAGCAACAATCAGCAGAGTCAGCAATTGATCGATGCCCTCAGCAAAGCGGGGATCGCTGCCAAAGATATCCAAACCTCTAATTTCAGCATCTCTCCCCGCCAGGAATGGGATGCGAACGGCCAACCCACCGGCAAGATCACCTACATCGTCGACAATTCTGTTTCGGTCACGGTGCGCGATCTGACCAAGATCGGCTCGATTTTGGATGCTGCCGTTCAAGCCGGTGCCAACAACATCTACGGTATTCAATTCGATGTAGAAGACCGCGAAGCCGCCCAACAACAGGCCATGAGCGCTGCCATGGATAACGCCCGCGCCCGCGCCGAAGTGCTGGCCCAGGCTGCTGATGTGCAATTGGGACAGGTAATCTCGATCCAGACTTATCTGGGTGGCGCTAGCCCGATCCCCTATGAAAAAACCTACGCCATGAGCGCAGATTTAGCCGGATCAAGCGTACCTGTTTCCACCGGTGAAATGCAGNNCCAGATACTCGGTTACCCAGTCACTTACTCCCCAATTACCAATCCCTGACCCCTATGGTAAACTGCAACCGTGAACAATGAATTTGTCTTCTACCCACCAAAGCGCGCCGGGATCATTTTTCACCTGACGGCCATCGCAGCCCTGACCTTAGGTGGTGCCTGGGGATTATGGCAAGCCGTGCATGCCAGCGTGGGGCCAACTTTTTTGCTCTACCTGCTGCCTTTCCTGGCGGCGGTACCGTTGGTGCCATTTTTGATTTACCGTCTCAACAACCTGGAAAACGCCAACTACACCCTAGAGCGCGACAGCCTGCGCCTGCGCTGGGGCTTGCGTCTCGAAGTCATTCCCATGGCCGAGGTGCAATGGATCCGCCCCTACTCCGATATCAAAGGGTCGCTGCGCCTACCTCATCTGCGCTGGCCCGGGGCCTTGCTGGGCACTCGCCGTCTGCCCGGAGGCACTACCAGCATCGAATATCTGGCGGCCCAAGCGCGTAGCCTGCTGGTGATCGCCACGCCGGGGCGCTTATACGCCATCTCACCCGCCAACCCCGATGAATTTTTGCAAGCCTACCAGCACTTCACCGAACTCGGTTCGCTGCTACCGCCCGCCCATCAATCCGTGCATCCTACGATTGTGGTTTCCCGGCTCTGGCAAAACCGTCCAGCGCGCTATCTGATTCTAGCAGGCGCGCTCTCAGGGCTGGCAGTCCTCGTTTGGGCTAGCCTGGCCACCCCCGGGCTAGAACAGGTTTACCTGGGGTTTGCCCCCGATGGCACGCCGCGCCCGCCCATCCCCAGCATCCGCCTGATGATGTTGCCCATCCTGAACAGCTTTACGTACTTCGTTAACTTATTTTTAGGGATGAGCCTCTTCCGACGTCGCGAAACACAAGCGTTGGCCTATTTGCTGTGGGGTGCCAGCATTTTTGTTTCGATTTTGTTTCTGACAGCCATCTACTTTATTCTGTAAAATCCCACAGGTTATCCACAATTTACCCCTGAATAAGGCCATTTCTCCACAGTTTTTCCGCAGTTATCCACAAAATTATGCAAATTTTCATCGGTATCCTCCTCGGTATTTCTGTCAGCCTGACCGCCTGGCGGCTGGGTTCGCTCTCCAAAAGTGGTGCGGTCGCGGCCGCGCTGACCGGCAGCCTGATTTTTGGATTGGGCGGCCTGCCCTGGGCCGCCTTGCTACTGACCTTTTTCATCTCATCTAGTGCGCTCTCCAAAGCCTTCAAGCAACGTAAAACCGCGGTTAACGAGAAATTCTCCAAGGGCAGCCGACGCGATTGGGCGCAGGTATTGGCTAACGATGGCCTGGGAACCTTGCTGGTAATCGGCTTCGCCTTTTTCTCCGGGCAACCGATCATCTGGTTTACTTACGCTGGAGCCATGGCGACGGTCAACGCCGACACC
>DOTA01000210.1 GCA_003513015.1 Chloroflexota bacterium | reverse complement strand
GTTCGGATTCGGGTAGATCGAAGAAATCGTTTTCGGTTTCCTCGCTGGTGACCAGCCCATTGGCAATTTTGCCCGCCGCAATATCCCCACAGCCCACGGCCTCGGCAAAATCATCGTAATTTTTGTATTGAAATTTTCGAGCGAGTTGATCGAGCTTGACATTGGTGAGGCCAAGCTGACGTAACTCGCGCTCCAGAATGGCTTTGCCCTGGGCGATATTTTGCTCCCTGGCCTGAAGTTTGAACCAGCGCCGGATTTTGGAGCGCGCCCGTTGGGTGCGCACTAACCCCAAATGCGGGTTCAACCAATCCCGGCTAGGGCCACCGCGTTTGGAGGTGAGGATATCGACCTGATCGCCAGTTTTGAGGGCATAATCCAGGGGGACGAGTTTGCCGCCCACTTTGGCGCCGCGGCAGCGATGCCCAATCTCGGTGTGAACGTGGTAGGCAAAATCAATGGGGGTAGCCCCGGCGGGTAAATCTATAATGTCACCGCGGGGGGTAAAGACATACACCCGGTCGCCGAAAACATCGGATTTCATGCCATCCACAAATTCACGCGCATCTTCGACATCTTGACGCCATTCCATCAATTGGCGGAGGTAGGTGACCCGGCGGTCAAAATCGGGATCGTGAAAACCGCCTTCTTTGTAACGCCAATGGGCAGCGATACCGTATTCGGCGCGTTCGTGCATCTCGGTGGTACGAATTTGAACTTCAAGGGTTTTGCCATCATCATAGACGACAGCAGTGTGCAAAGATTGGTAGAAATTATCTTTGGGGGCGGCGATGTAATCGTCAAATTCGCCGGGGATGGGCCGCCAATTGGCGTGAATAGCGCCCAAAGCCTGGTAACAATCTTCTTTAGATGGGACAAGAATACGCACCCCGCGCACGTCATGAACCAATTCAAAAGGCACGCCTTTGCGATGCATTTTTCGGTAAATGGAATAAATGTGCTTGGGGCGACCGGATATATCCGCTTTCAACCCCGCTTTTTCCATGACTTCCATCAGACGCACAACGATAGCGGTCATTTGTCGTTCGCGTTCGGAGCGGCGTTCATTCAGGCTGTTGTCAATTTCTGCATAGACTTCGGGATCAACGTAGCGCAGCGCCAAATCTTC
Organism: Chloroflexota bacterium; assembly: GCA_003513015.1. Lineage (GTDB taxonomy): Bacteria > Chloroflexota > Anaerolineae > Anaerolineales > UBA11858 > UBA11858. Next base: position 2,935 of record DOTA01000210.1, on the reverse strand, counting down.
CAGTTCCCACTTCATTTGCCAGATTCCCAGGCGGTTGGCCAGGGGGGCAAAAATATCCATGGTTTCCTGGCCGATGCGTTTCTGTTTGTGCGCCGGCATGTGATTGAGGGTGCGCATGTTATGCAGACGATCGGCCAATTTGACCAGCACTACGCTGGGGTCTTCGGCCATGGCAAGGAAGGTTTTGCGCAGGGTTTCGGAGGCTAGATCGTAACGGCGGCTGCGCATTAGGATTTCGACTTCTTCTTCGGGTAAAAGCTCGCCGCGCCGGATGGCAACTTCACGCCGCTCAATTTCTTCGGGGGTTTCTTCGATCAGATCGCTGCGAGAAACGCGCGGTAGAGTGGTCAACTTGGTGACGGAATCAACCATTTGAGCGACATCATCCCCAAAATCACGGCGCAAATCATCGAGGGTGACCTCCGTATCTTCAACGGTATCATGTAAAAGTCCCGCCGCGATAATTTTTGGCGGGACCAGCATATCTGCCAGAATAGAGGCCACATTCAAACAATGGATGATGTATGGTTCCCCCGAAGCACGCTTCTGGTTGCGATGAGCATATTCTGCCACGCGATAGGCGCGCTCAATAAACTCGCGATCCTGCATTGTGTAATTATTGGGGAGATGTTCTAATAACTTTTCGATCGACATGCGGGAAGTATAACCACCTGCTGACATACCAGCAAGGTTAAAACGGCTTTCAGGGATAGATTATCCGGGCAAGCCACGCGGACGCCATAAGTTCAATAATTCCCCCTCAGTTTCGTCCGTCAACTGGTTCCAAGAATTGATCGGCAATTTGAGATGCGCTAACGCCGCGGTGGGCATGGGTTCGGTTTCGTCCGTTAGGATTTCGAGCAGCGCTTCAACCCCCGGATTGTGCCCCACAACCAGGGCGATGTGAATATCATCCGGGAGGGGGCGCAGCACATTCAGATAATCACTCGGCCAGCCGTGATACAAATCGTCAAGCTGGATAATTTCACCGGCAAAGCCGCTGGCTTCAGCCACAATTTCAGCGGTTTCAAGGGCGCGGCGGGCTGTGGAACTGAGAATCACATCAGGGACGAGGTCTTCGACATAGATGAGTTGCCCCATGCGAGGGGCAGCTTTTTGGCCGCGGGTATTTAACGGGCGAGCATGATCTGAGAGTTGCGGGTGATTCCAACTCGATTTGGCATGCCGCAGGATAAGTAAGGTTTTCGCCACGATAGGTGATTCCCTAATTTAACTAGCGCGCAATTTCAGGAAGTGCGCTTGCACATTCAGAAGTTTCACCCCATCCTTAGGGACAACCCGGGAGTAATTGCCATCCGGCTGCATTAAACGGGCTTTGACATTATCAGTGAGGTAAGTTTCGAGGATTTCATCTCGAACTTTGCGCACAATTTTGGGGTTTTCAACCGGGAAGATCACTTCCACGCGGCGGTTGAGGTTGCGCGGCATTAAATCTGCACTACCCATATAAACTTCTTCGGCACCTTCGTTGTAGAAATAATAAATCCGGCTGTGCTCCAGATAACGGCCTAAAATGCTGATGACGCGGATGTTTTCACTGATCCGCTCCAAACCTGGCCGCAAACAACAGATCGAGCGCACAATCAAATCAATCTTCACACCAGCTTGCGAGGCCTGATAGAGCAGGCGAATCATGGGGGCATCGGCCAGGGCATTCATCTTGAAAATTAAACGGGCGGGTTTTCCGGCTTCGGCGTGGGAAATTTCGCGGCGGATGCGTTCTTCCATTTTCTGGCGTAGATTAACGGGAGCCACCCACAATTTCCGATACTCACTTTTGGCGGAATATCCCGTCAGATAGTTGAACAAATCGGTGGCGTCCGCGCCAATATCTTCATCGGCGGTAAAAAAACCCAAATCTTCATAGAGATGTGCCGTGACAGCGTTGTAATTGCCCGTGCCTAAATGCACGTAACGGCGAATGCGCTCTCCTTCGTTGCGGACAACCAGGGCAATTTTGGAGTGCGTCTTCAGGCCTAACAAACCATAAACCACGTGAACGCCCTCGGCTTCCAGCATTTTGGCCCAGCCAATGTTGCTCTCTTCGTCAAAGCGGGCTTTTAGTTCGACCAGGGTAGCGACTTGTTTGGAATAATCGCGCCGGGCTTCGAGCAAAGCATTCACCACCGGGGAGTTGCGGCCTACCCGATAGAGGGTTTGTTTGATTGCCAAAACTTTGGAGTCGCTGGCGGCGGATCGCAAAAATTCGATCACCGGAGAAAACGAATCATAGGGATGATGCAGGAGCACATCTCCGCGGCGGATAAGGGTAAAAACGCTGTGCACATGCGAGTCGCCATCCAGATTTAGGGCGGGCACAACGGGTGGAAAAAATGGTTCATATTTGAGGTCATAACGGTCGATGGCGTACAAACCGAACAGACTGCTCTGCCCCAAGGGATTCGAAAGTGTATAAACATCATTCGGGTCAACTTTCAGGTTTTGCAACAAAATCTCTAAAAGATGATCCGGCATTTCTTTAGTGACGCTGAGGCGCACAATGGAACCAAAGCGGCGATCGCGCACACTTTCTTCCATGGTTTCCAATAAATCGTCCGCTTCCAATTCCTGGATGTCAAAATCGGCATTGCGCGTGATGCGGAAGGGATAGGCTTCTACGATTTCCATGCCCGGGAAGAGCTTATCCAGATTCGCCATGATGAGTTGCTCGATCCACACAAAATAATGATGATGAGGCACTGTTCCGTCGCGGCGCACGCTGCCAGATGAGCGTTTGATGGGCACCAGGCGCGGCAACGATGCCGGAACCTTGACCCGCGCAAAATGCTCCTGCCCGGAACCATCCCGGATAATCACTGCCAGATTCAAACTTAAATTCGAGATATAGGGGAAGGGATGGCCAGGATCAAAGGCCAGGGGAGTTAAAACCGGAAAAAGAACCTCATCATAATAG
>DOTA01000352.1 GCA_003513015.1 Chloroflexota bacterium | reverse complement strand
CACCTGGCGATAGTAGCGCATGGTGTAATCGAGTATGATTTCATCAAACCCAAAAATTTCCAGGGCTACCTGATCAACCGTCTTACCAATGAAGTCTGGCGCGGAGAGATTGAAACCATATTGGCGCGGCACGTCGAGGTAACGTTGATTGACCGCGACAATACGAAACACGCCNNCTCGCTATCACGTAAGGCTTTTTCGGCTCGCTTGTACTCGGTAATATCTTGGACCACGCCCACCATCCGCAGCGGTTGGCCGGAGTCGTCATAGATCAGGCCGCCGCTGGATAAAACGACCAGGTCTTGATTATCTGTTTTCAAAATCCGCTGCTCACTGCTGTAGGTTTCTCCTTGCATAGCCCGGGCCATAGCCTCATTAACTTTATCCCGATCATCGGGATGAACGACCTTTAGATACTCTTCTGTATTCGGCGGCTTTCCGGGGTCCACACCCAGAAAATCATAGAATTCATCTGACCAATAAATCTTATCTTCTCTAAGATGGAAGACCCAGGTTCCTACCTTACCAATGTGTTGCGCTTCCAAAATGGCTTCCAGAAGTGACAGTTGCTCCTGAGCTGTCATCTGACTCAGGAGGCGATTATGATCGCCATATTTCTTCTGTTTGGTTTGTGAACTTTGCTCTATTGTCATTATTGCTCCTCTATATTAATAAAACGCCGTAGAGTCAGTTTGTGAAGAGTAAGGGGTAGGGATATAAAATCATCCCAAGCGAACGGCCAGCCCGATGAAAGCCAAGGTTAAACGAGTACGGATACTATGGCGCACGCACCCTCCTTGGTGAAGCCACAAAAGACCGGATGGCGATTTTGGTGAATCGGAATAATGAAACCTGGTTTTTTGCTGGGAATAGTTATTGCCTGGCACGGAGTATTCTTGCCCCCTCGAATCCAAAAATAGTGCTGCTAAGGCAACGTTCAGGTAGTTCAACCTTACTTGGCAGATGAAGTTAAATCCAGTGACATTTGTCATCAGAAAATAGTGACAAATGTCATATTTTGGACTTTTGACAACCAGCTTCATAAGAAGCGGGTGAAAACTTGATAAAAAAACGGAACTGCGCCAAAAGTAGTGTATGGACATCACTCGATACACGACCCAATTGATGCAGTTCCGTACCGAATTATACCAGAACATTACCAATCGAGCCGATACGCTGCTGGAATTGTTGGATGCCATTTGCAGCAATCCAACTGCGACCTCGGTGGTAGAACTGAGCCAGACCGCTTGTTTTCGGCGCAGCTACAGCAACCTGTTCAAAGCCATTGATGAGTGGCAGCCAGCCAAAATGCTGCTGCCCCATTTGCTGCGACCCTATCTGCCGACACCCCGGCAGCGTCCCTTCTGGCTGCTGTTGATTGATGTCACGGCGCAACCACGACCTTACGGCCACACCGTGGCGGACCGGGGTATGGTTTACCAACCGACGATGGTCAAAGGCAACAAACCGGTGACCATCGGGCATCAGTACAGCAGCGTCAGCCTGGGACTGGAGCCGGAAGCAGGGCTAGCGCCCAGTTGGGTGCTGCCGCTGTTGGTCGAACGGGTGTCCAGCCATCAGGACAAGGAGCGGGTAGGCGGCAGCCAGATTGATGCCTTACTGGACGACCCCCAGTTACCCTTTGGGCAGGAGTTGTGTGTGGAAGCCGTCGACAGCAGCTATAGCAAACCGGGCTACCTCCACGCCCATCGGCGGCATCCGAACCTGGTGACCATTGTCCGGGCCAAAAGCAACCGCACTTTTTACCATCAATTTCAGCCAGAGGCCGAGCCGGTCAAGAGCAGCGGTCATCCCACCTGGTATGGTCAGCCGTTCAGCTTGTCCAACCCAGACGGGCGCGCCGCCCCGGATCAAACCCTGACCCGCTGGGAAACCAGTCGTCGGGACCACCGGTATCGGATCGAAATCCAGGCCTGGCACAATATGCTGCTGCGGGGACAGCGTGATGCGCCGATGCACCACCATCCCTTTACTCTGGTCTGCATTACCCGCTACGGCCAAGACGGTCAGCCGGCTTTCAAACGTCCGCTGTGGCTGGTGGTGCTGGGCGACCGCCGGGACGAATTATCGCTGCAGGACATCTATCTGGCTTACCAGGCCCGCTTTGATATCGAACACTTTTTTCGTTTTGGCAAGCAGAAATTACTGCTGACCCAGTTTCAAACGCCCGAAGTCGAGCGGGAAGAAAAGTGGTGGTACCTCAATCACTTTGCTTTTGCCCAACTGTGGCTGACCCGCCACCTGACCGTGGCCTTGCCCCGTCCGTGGGAACGCCAGTTGCCGGCGATGAAAAACCGGCTCATCTCGCCCACGCTGGTGCAGCGGGATTTCGCCCGGATTATTCGCCAATTGGGGACACCGGCGGCAGCGCCCAAACCCCGAAATATTTCATCGGGACGGGCGCCGGACGTCAAATTGCCCAAACGACCCCGCCAACCGGTGGTTGTTAAGCGTAATTTGAGGGCCACCGCAGCCTGATTTTGGCTCTACAGTTCAATTTTGTAAGGTGCTCAGTCAACTCGAAGTCCGTTGATCTGGGTTTACGTTGTCAAAAGTCCAATTAACAATCAGGCAGGAATAATATGTCATATCAAGAAGCATCACCTCACAGTGCAGCCTTGCCCAAAGTGCGGGTGCCTGTTCGGCTTAAAATTACCCTGCCCTACATGCTGCTGGCCTTGGTTTTAGCTATGGCCGCGGCTTATATCGTGAGCCA
>DOTA01000220.1 GCA_003513015.1 Chloroflexota bacterium | reverse complement strand
GAAATCAACGAAGTCAAAAGCAAGCACAAGGCCAGCCGGTAATCCATTATTCGGTGACAGGTGACTGGGGTTTTCTTGTTAGCCTGTTACCCAATAACTTGTCACCTTTTTTACAGGTAAAACCATGACCACGATCCTGCTCATCCGCCACGGAGAAAATGAATACGTTGCCAAAGGCCGCTTGGCCGGAAGGCTGCCCGGCGTGCATCTCAATGATAACGGCCGCCAGCAAGCTGAATCCGTTGCCCAGGCGCTGGCCGAGGCGCCCATTCAAGCGGTTTATTCCAGCCCAATGGAGCGCTGTCTCGAAACGGCCCAGCCCCTCGCCGCGGCCCTGGGGCTGGAAGTCGCCCTTCAAGATGGCTTGATCGAAGTTGATTTTGGCGAATGGCAAGATAAAACCCTCAAAGAACTCAGCCGCCGCAAACTCTGGAAGGTGGTGCAAGGCAATCCCTCCCGGATGCAATTTCCTGGTGGGGAAACCTTTGCCAATGCCCAGCAGCGCATCGTTCAAACCCTGGAAGCGCTCAACCAGCAGCACGATCCCAAAGATTTGATTGTTTGCTTCTCGCACAGCGACCTGATTAAACTGGTAATTAGCTATTATCTTGGCCAGCCGCTTGATTTGTTTCAACGTATCATGATTGCTCCGGCCTCCATCAGTACCCTGCATTTGGGAGAAATGGGGGCACAGGTCATGAACGTCAACCACGGAGCCAGTCTTAAGTTTCCGCAGCATAAATCCCGAAAGAGTCAATGAATTCACCAGGGATCAACAGCAATGAATGAGATGGTGGCTGGTTTTTGGTAAGAATCTCGAACAGAAAACAAAATCCCTGTTCATTTCCGTTCATCCCCGGTTAAAAATCCTTCATCAGCTATAACGCTTAATCACCCACCAAAATTTTTGGATCAAAATACCTCTGGTATACTTTCAACGCACTAAAAATCCTAATTGAATCGGAGCCAGCTATGCCCCGTCTTGAAATCGAATTATTACCGGTTGACCACATCACCAGCGATGCCCTCGGCCCCAAAGGGCAGCGCGTCTTCTACATTCAGGCCACCAAAGGAAAGCAAGTTGTCACCCTGATTGCCGAAAAATTCCAGGTGCAGTCTTTGGCCGTGGGTGTCGAACAATTCCTGGCCGAGATTATCGAAAAATTCCCCGATATTCCCGATGCCTCCGCGGATTATGACGAGACGCTGATGCGCATTACCCCACCTGTCGACCCACTCTTCCGCCTGGCCGATATCGGCCTGGGCTACAACTCCGAAGACGACCTGGCCGTCCTTGTGATCCATGAATTACTGCCCGAAGGCAGCGATGAAGATGATCCCGGCGTGGTACGTCTGTGGTGTACCCGTTCTCAGTTGCGCGCTTTGGGTCACTGGGGCATGGAAGTCGCTACCCGCGGCCGGCCCATCTGCCCGCAGTGCGGCCAGCCCGAAGAACCCGAAGGCCACTTCTGCGTCAAGAAAAACGGCGGGCACAAACGCAATTAAAGCGCGCAAATTTACAGCTAGGCAAGTGAACACACCCCGCTGAACACTTGCAACTTGCTGCTTGCGACTTGCCCCTTGAGCATGTCCACCCTGACCTTCGAACAAATCCTGCACCTGCTGCAAACCGCCGAAATCACCGTCGAAGGCGAGTTTGTCCACGGTTACAACTACACCTTCCTCGTCAAAGTTACCCCCGAGGAAGGTGAACCGTTTTATGCCGTCTACAAACCCCAACAAGGCGAGCAGCCCCTTTGGGATTTCCCCGATAACACCCTGGCCCAGCGCGAAACTGCGGCTTTCCTGGTCAGCCAGGCCCTCGGCTGGGAGTTAGTGCCCCCCACCGTCTACCGCGCCGATGGCCCCTTTGGCGCGGGTTCCGTGCAGCTTTACATCGATCATGACCCCGAACACCACTACTTCAATTTTACTGCCGCTGAATTTCAGGCCCTGCGTCCCGTGGTGCTCTTTGACCTCCTGATCAACAACGCCGACCGCAAAGGCGGACACATGCTTTTTGACGAAAACGGACATTTGTGGCTGATTGATCATGGCTTGTGTTTCAATGTGGATGAAAAACTGCGAACCGTCATTTGGGATTTTGCAGGTGATCCCATTCCCGAAGCGTTATGTGCGGCCCTGAAAGCCTTCCGCCAAAAATTGAACCCACCCTCTGACTTGCGCACCGAACTCGAAAAACACCTGGCCCCAGAGGAAATCACCGCCCTTATCGAGCGCACCGAGCGTTTGCTACCCTGCACCCACTTTCCCCACCCGCCGCAAGATCGCCGCGCTTATCCCTTTCCGCCGGTTTAGGTACAAGTTACAAGTTGCAAGTCTCAAGTTCTTCGACCAATTGACCATCCAACTACTCAACCAGGAGCACCTGACTATGACTCATTACAAACTCGCTTTTCTCGGATTTGGCAACGTTGGCAAAGCCCTGGCCGAATTGCTGCTTCGTAAACAAACCGATATTCAAACCCAACTGGGGATCACCTTCAGTGTCACCGGCATTGCCACCGGTAGCAAAGGGATCGCCATCAATCCGGATGGTCTGGACTTAAATCAGGCCCTCGCCCTCCTCAAATCCGGCCAATCGCTTGAGGCATTCCCCCCTCCCCACTCCCCACTCTCCACTTCCCTCGAATTCCTCCAAAATTGTGGCGCTGACGTGCTCTTCGAAACCATCCCGGTCAACTACCACACCGGCCAGCCTGCCGTTGATTTGATCCGCGCCGCCCTGGGATTGGG
>DOTA01000241.1 GCA_003513015.1 Chloroflexota bacterium | reverse complement strand
CCAATGCTAAAAGGCGTTTCGCCAGCACTCACACTGCATTCGACAGTTACAACCTCTTCAATAATCTTAACAATTGGCGATTGGATGCTTGCAATGATCCAAGTGTCAGTTGTGTGGCATTTGGAACACTGTCCGCGCGGGTGGCCGGCTGGCCGAGAGTGACAGGCATTGCAGTTATCGTAGCCTGTGTGATCAAAAATATATACATTCCAATCCGATATATCGGTGTGGCAACTCTGGCATTCACCAGGCCAGTGACCTTCCGGCTCATCGTGACAGTCCACACACTCCAAAAATCCAGTGTGATCAAATACCCAATTATCCCAATTATTCGTTTCGTGGCAATTTGAACACTGTCCATCATAATGTTTTTCGGGAGGCAGATGGCAACCCAGGCAATCAGCGAAGCTGGTATGATCGAAATCGGCATCACCCCAATGGGAAGTGTTGTGGCATCGTGAACAGATTCCATCGTAGTGAACCTGCGGAGAATCACCCAGGTGACAATCATTACAGTCAGGAAAATCATCGTGATCGATGGAAACAATCCCCCAATTGGGGGTAGTATGGCAACTCTGGCAAGCATTGCCATAGTGATTTACCGGAGTATCCTCCTTGTGGCAGGTTGTGCAGTCGGTATCTCCCACATGCAGCATAACGGTTTGCCAATCATTTTCATTCGATTGGTGGCAAAGGGTACAATTCCCCGGATAGTGCGCAACGGGAGCCGCGTGGCACTGTTGGCAATTCTGGAAATTGGTATGGTCAAACGAAATCTTGTTCCAATTGCTACTAGAGTGGCAATCGTTGCATTGGTCACCGTAATGTGCTTGTGGTGTAGCATGGCACGACTGACAATCTGGCAAACCGGCATGGCTGAAGTTGTAAACATACCAATTGGTAGTGCTCGTGTGGCAAACCTGGCAATTGGCAGTATAGTGCTGCGCGACCGGATGGCAAGAAACACAATCTGAATAACCCGTGTGGTCAAAGACAAGGGTATTCCAGTTATCCGTATCCGTATGGCAACGGTCACAGGTTCCGGGGTAGTGATTCTCAGGGGTTTCGAGAGCGTGGCAAGTTGTGCATTCAGAGAAACGCTCATGGACAAAAGAAATTTCAGCCCAATCTTCGGTATCGGTATGGCAGTTCACGCACAGGGGAGAATATTGATTATGCTGAGCGTAAATTTCACTCTCCGGCAGAGGCAGATCATCCGCATGGCAGGAACGGCATTCGTAAATCCCCTCGTGATCAAAGGCAATTGGTTCCCAACTTTCCTCGTTATGGCAATCCTGACATTCACCCGCGAAGTGCTCTTGATAAACCTGAGCGATCGCCAGATTATTCGAGGTGGCCATCACCAGGAAGATTTTATCTTGCTGTGGGGGAGGCGATGCCGCTAGCCTGTGACAATCACGGCACGCAGTATAAGTTCCCACATATTGACCGTTGGTGTGACACAGAAAACAGTCGGTGGTTAGGTGCGCTCCTACCAAAGGATAAACACTATGGTCAATCTCCTGACCTAAAAACGGGATCACTGTACTATCAATTTTCAGGGGGCTACCGCTGGAATCATGGAACGCTGAGTTACTTTCGGCTAGGACTGTTATGGAAGGTTCGAGCATCACCATCACGGTTGTCCCCAGCTCGGTGACTGCTTCACTCGGAACCTCCAGGGCGGTGATGACCAGGTCGGCTTGGGCAAGTAATTGGTAGAGATTCTCCTGCATAATTGCTTGCCGCGCTTGCGGGAGTTGCGCAATCCTGGCGCGTACTTCAGCCAAAGCCTCCCCTAACGAAACCGCGGATAATTCCACGCGGTTGCGATCTTCTGCGCGTGCCAGATCAACCAGACGTTGTTCAGCCAGTTCAAGCGCATAATGTTCATCACCAAAGATGCGCAAGCGCCATTGCTCCGAAAAATCCTGAAACCCGAAATACGGTTCTCCGGGTTGGATGGGATGCGTTTCCGAAAGGTAACAAGCAGCCACCACCGTAACAATGAAAACCGCGTTCAGCGCAATCATCAGAAGTACTAAAATTTTTCGCATCATCCTATCCTCCTTGGTTCACAGATATCTAATACCAGCGAACCAAATTGGCACTCAAATTAAGTTGATCACGGATTCATGGTAACCAGCATCCTGAACCACGTTGAAGAATGCGTTTTCGGCACACTCACCTGCACTTCACCGCAGGTGCAAGTGTCAANNCACCTGCACTTGCGTGCGGTGTAAGTGTCAACAAGTTCAGTGTGCTAAATTCAACAAAATCGTGATCTACTGAAATTCACAGATTTATCCATCGATGCTCAGTTGTGCGTTCAACAAGTGTTCTGCCTCGCGCGCTTCTCCGGTTGGATGGCATTCCACACAATTCTCGATCTCGAGATATCCTTCGCGCGTATGAAATTCTTCCATTTCAGTAGCGGAGTGATCGTGGCACTCGTAACAGGTGTAAGCCACGTAGGAATTCAAATGGCATGCTTCGCAGGCCACTTCACCTTCGCCGCCATGATCGAGCATAAAGGTATGGCGGGTTAGCAGCGCGGGTGTCCAGGCCTCGAGGGTGTGGCAGCGGGCACAATCCAGACCGAAGCTACCCAAATGCACTTCGGGGTCTTCATGGCAAGCCACACATTGGTGAGGATCATTGGGGTCAATCACACTCTGATAAACCTCGCCCAACGCCAAGGTGGAAAGTTCTTGGGGAGTAACACCCAATTTGAGGGCTTCCTGAGCCACCTCATCCCAATTGGCATATTGGATCATAGTGACCAAACTACTGATCTGATAATCGCTCAGGGAGGTGCCTTCTTCGCGGTGCCAGGTATCCATCACGGTGCCATGTGAAGCCCGAGAAATCACCTCGAACAAGATTTGGGGATCAGCCCCTTCCAGACCAAAACGATTGAGAGCCGGGTTCTCGCCAATTCCCTGCCCACCCTCTCCATGACAACCAATACAATTTTGGAGATAAACTTCAGTGCCTTCAGCGACATATTGCTGGCGCATATCAGTTTGAGCGGTTTTCATGCGGATATGCTCTTGGCGGGCATAAAATGGCAGCAATATCACAAAGGTCAACAAGGCTATAGCAGTGAGAAAGGTATATTTCTTCATCAGACTCACTCACTTACCATACCATTGGGGGGAAAAGCCAACTGCTGAACATCAAATTTCTCACGGCGATTCACCTGGGTTGTGTCAACCACAATATCTTCGTTTTCGATATGAACATCAAAGGTATCAAGCGGGCGAGGCACAGGTGGCGATTCGAGATTGCCATACATATCAAAACTGGAGGCGTGGCACGGACAAACAAACCGGCTCGTTTCAGTTTCCCAAATCACGTTACAACCCAGATGTGGGCATTTTTGATAAATCGCCAGAAAATTCCCATCGATATCACGGATCAGGTAAAAGCCCTGGCTCGTGAAATCAGTGACGGAATTGAGCGGAAAATTTTTAACTTGTCCGGCCAGCACATGCCCGCCTATGCGATCCCCAGCGGATTGAGACTGCAAGAAAGATAGGCTGATTGCACCAATTTCCACCGCAGCCATCGCGCATAACCCGTTCAAGATCAGTTTCATAAAACTACGGCGCGTAAGAGGCTGGGGTAAAACGGCCTGCATCACTTCATTTGATTCATTTGCTTTCGATTTGTTGTCCATCGTCTGACTCCATCTGCCTCAAAACGGCAAAACCAACGCCATATTTGGCCCGCGGAAATAAACACCGATCACGGTCAATACCACCAGACCGATGATGACAAAGATAAAAATACCCACCATACTTTCGCTGTGATTAGCCTGCACGAACAGGCGGATCAGGCCATAAATCAGCAGCAAACCCAGGATGGTGAGACTAAAGGGGATGAGAGCATTTGTCAGGCCCGGAGAGGCTCCCGGAACCCAGGTAGATACATCCACCCAGAATTGATCGGCGATCACTAAAAGGGGCACAAGATCCAGGGCCAACAGAGCACCCACAAGGGCGGCAATTTTGCCCTTCTTCGAACGGAAGTAAATCCCAATATCGCTGCCGCGCCGATCTAAATAGGGGATGCTAAACATCGCTAGCAGCACAATCCCTACCACGCCGATCGCGGCCAGCGCATCCATGTGGAGCAGGAGTTCTTGCAAGCCCATAAAATACCAGGCGGCCTTGGCCGGGTTGGGGGAATGGACGGGATCGGCGATCCCGGCAAGCGGGGCGGGTGTAAACATCGAAAAGAGCAGCACTACCACAATCACAATAGCGCCGACGGCAAACTCGCGCTGCACCAGGTTAGGGATGGTGGTCAGGCGTTCAGCCGCAGAACCGTTTTGGCGCTCGGGCTGCGAGATCCCACCATTTTTGCGGATTTTCCAGAAATGATAAGAAACCGCGCCTACCAGCAAAACCGGCAACAAGGCGACATGGATGGCATAAAAATTGCGCAGGGTGCTTTGGCCCACATCGGCACCACCCAAAAAGAAGTTACGCAGCAAATCACCGATCAGGGGGATGTAGCTGAGCAAACTGGTGCTGACCGTAATAGCCCAATAGGCTAACTGATCCCAGGGGAGCAGGTAGCCGGTGAAATTGAAAGCCAAAATAATCACGAACAGCACCACACCCACCAGCCAGTTCATGGTACGGCCGCGCTTATAGCCGCCCGTGGCAAAAACCCGCACCAGATGCAAAAAGCTGATGACTACCAACAAATTAGCCGACCAATGATGTACCGCACGGATCAGTGCTCCAAAAACCACCTGTGCTTCTAAAAGCTGAATGCTGTGATAGGCGCTGCCCACATTGGCATCGTAGCGAAACATGAGCAACAAGCCCGTAAAGCCCAGCAAAAAAGCCAACACCGTAGAAATGCCACCCAAGCCCCAGGTATAGGTGAAACGCAAGGCGGGCACGGGAATTGTGGTGGGGTGCAAATGCAAAATGGCATTATTCAGCACCGCCCGCGTCCGGCTGGCATCTGTCACGCTACGCGTATAAAATAAACGCTTCCTCAAAGAAATTGGTTTTTCTTGCATATTTCACACCCATTCTTTTGCCTTTCGCAAACTATACGATCATCACTCCGCATCCAACACAAGCAGCGGCAGATAAACGAAGTACCCATCCTCCAGTTCGGCACTGAGCAACGAAAGAAAACCAAAGGCCCGACCCATGATGGTTTTATCATCATACCGATAGGTCGGCGCCCCGATCAATAAATCGGTGCGGCCATCCGCGTTCCAATCGCCCGCCAAACTCACGGAATACCCAAACCAGGCATCCGCTTTNNCGCGCCCTCATTGGGCTGCTGATCATCTTCGCCATTTTCGCCGAATATGTAGGCTCCCACCAACACATCGGCCATCCCATCACCATTCGCATCTCCGGCCGCGCTGATGGCATGTCCAAAACCGTCATCTGCTTGCGGACCGATGGCCTGCCAATCAGGCCCTCCTAAAGTTTTCGTGGCCTTGCCATAGTAAGCAAACACCGCACCCCGGTTATCATAAGGTTCAAGGCCATCATATGACGGCACGCCGACAAACACATCGGCGTAGCCATCGCCATTGGCATCTCCCAGCGCAACCGTATGCCCAAACTCGGCGCCTTCTTGCTGGCCATAGCTGATCCAGTTGGCATAGGTGCTGGGGCCATTACTGCCCCCAAAGAAAACAAAGACCGCCCCCTCGTCATTAAAAGGATTTTCATAAAACGGCGCGCCTACAACTATATCGGCGAAGCCATCGGCGTTGATATCCGCGCCGCCCGCCACCGCTTTGCCAAAACTGGCCGTGCTGAGATTGCTCTCATAACTCCAATCGGGGATCCCTGACAAACCGGCCGCGGAACCAAAGTAAACATAGGCTTTGCCCTCGCAGCTTTAACCGCCACTGAAGAGGGAAGCACCCACGATGACATCATCAAAGCCATCCCCATTGACATCCCCGGCCCCAGCAACGGCATCACCCAAACGGATTTCGGCGGCTTCCGCTAAAACGAACCAATCTGGGGCCAGAGAGAGACCCGTTTCGGAGCCATAATAAACGAAGGCCGCCCCCGATTTTGGCTCCCCCGACATGCCAAAATCGACTTTATATTCCGGCGCACCGATGATCACATCGGCAAAGCCATCGCCGTTCACATCTCCGGCCGCGGCGACCGAGCTGCCGAAGGCGGCCCCTTGCATTGAACTGCCCATCACCCAATCGGGCGTAGCACCTAACCCGCTGCTTGAACCTAAGAAGACGAAGGCCGCGCCTTCGCGGTCGACTCCTTCGGGGGTTTGGCGGCTATACAGCGGCGCGCCAATGATCACATCGGCAAAACCATCGCCGTTCACATCCCCCGCGGCCGCGACTGCGTAACCGAACTCCGCACCATCCTGGCTGCCATCGAAAGTCCAATTGGCAACGGTGGCAGGGTCAGGGTTCATTTCCAGCATCAAAGCGGATCGGGCAGCCACCTGGCGAATGTCAGTCGCCTGGGCAACTGCCAGGATCACGATCAGAATGAGCGGGAAAATCAGAGGGTAGCGCATAGGGCTTCAGGTTGGTTTTAATCTCATCTCAGTGGGTGGTGCAAATTGCAGAGGTTTCCACAATTTGCACCACCCCTTTATTGATCTAAGCTTGTAAGATCATTGACTAGGGTACTGGGGCCGAAAGCGGCATGAAAATTTGGTGAAGCACCTCGTAAACATGCACGTCAAGGGAGACTTCTTTCGACCAGTTACCTTCGTTATCTTGAACGCTGAAGTAGATTTCGTGCTTGCCCGCGCCTAAATCAGCCGCGGCAACCGTGATCGAAGACCCGCAGACATCTTCACAGAGCAGGGTATCCGTGTCGTCATACCAGGCGTAGGTGAGGATGTCATGACCCTCACCCAGGTGATCCCAGTCACGTCCGGAGCCTACGACAGTCAATGTATCGCCTTCCGAAATATCCAGGAAGTTGTA
>DOTA01000148.1 GCA_003513015.1 Chloroflexota bacterium | reverse complement strand
CTGGTACAACATCCTGCATGTGGCGGAGGTACTCAGCCGCTTTCCGTTCGCCTATGCCGACCCACGCTTCCAGGAGATGCTGGCAACCATCACCGCTCAGGCGGATGCGAACGGGCGTTACATGGCCGGTTCAATGTACAAGTCCTGGAAAGGTTGGTCGTTCGCGGATAAAAAAATTCCCTCACCTTGGCTGACCCTGTTGGTACTGCGGATCCTAAAGCGGATCCACCCCGCGACTGTCTGATGAGGGGTCTGCGTGTAAATTCCCAGATCAACTCAACCTCAATCGTTCGCTGCCTTTGTGGAAGAATACTTCGATTTTGGAAGTCTGCATTAAAAATCAGAAAATGATCTGGTGGCGCTGATCCAAAAATTCGGCCAATATTACATCGAGGTCATGCTTTCGAATCGAGAGATTGTGAATACAGCGTTCCCCAGACCATTTACGCAGCTGGTCGCTGATTTCTTGAACCGGGTAAAATGATCTTATGGATATTCGCATTCGCGGCGCACGTGAACATAACCTGAAAAACATCGATATCGACTTTGGCCCAGGCCTGACCGTGGTCACCGGTGTTTCCGGCTCCGGTAAGACTTCGCTGATCTTCGACACCCTCTACCACGAGGCACATCGTCGCTTTTTGGATGTCTACCTGTACGGGCGTGGCGGGCAACGCCTGGCACCTGCCAAAGTTGAGCAAATTACCGGGCTGGGACCCACCATTGCCGTCGGGCAAAACTTGCTCAACCGCAATCCGAACTCCATCCTGGCCTCTGCCTCGGGATTGCACCCCTTCCTGCGCTTGTTGTACACCAATTTTGGGGAGCGTCACTGTCTACAATGCGGTGAACCGATCAGCGTGCTTACGGAAGATGAAATCATCGACCGGGTGGTAGCCATCTCCCAAAGGGAAGCGTTGCTTTTATACGTTCCCATTCTGCGTAACTCACCCGGCAGCCATCGCACACTCTTTTCGATCCTAGAAAAGGAATTCGGCCCCGCACAATTGGTAGTCGATGGTTTCCCTTGGGATACCCGTCCCCTCGACCCGAGCGCAAGCCATTCCATCGAAATCGAAATCGGCGGTGTTGATTCTTCTGACCCGGTTGGGGCTGTGCGGGCTTTGGTGCAAAATGCCGCGGCATTGAGTGCTGGCTCGATTCGAGTACAGGGTAATCAGACCAACCTGATGCTGGCGACAAATTTAGTTTGCGCCCGTTGTGGAGCCGGATTGGGCGAGTTGCGGGCCACCCACTTCAACCAGAAATGCCCATTTTGCAAGGGAAAGGGCTGTCGGCGTTGTGATAGAACTGGCATGCATCCCCAGGCCGCTTCCGTACGTTGGGAGGGGCTACGACTCCCAGAGTTGTTATCCCTTTCCGTAGGCGCGGCGCTTGATCTGTTTTCGGGGGTGCTCCTGCCCTCCACGGCGGATCGATTGCGTTTGGAGATCACCCGCCGTCTGGATGCCATCCAACAGGTTGGGCTGGGCTATCTAGCTCTTGATCGAGCCGCGCCGACTTTGTCGCGCGGCGAATCTCAGCGTGTCCGGCTGGCGATTTCATTGTCCAGCCGCTTGGAGGATCTGCTCCATGTTTTAGATGAACCCACCGTTGGGCAGCACCCCGCCGATGTGGCCCGCTTCCTGCCCGCTTTCCGCACCCTGGCTGGGCCGGTGATCTATGTAGAGCACGACCGCATGGCTGCCGCCGCTGCCGACCGGGCCGTTGACCTGGGCCCGGGGGCCGGTGTGGAGGGTGGGCAGATCGTCTTCCAGGGCACTCCTCAGGAATTATGGAGCGCCGATACCCCTACCGGCCGCTATTTCAGCTTGCGGGAGCGTGCCCTGACCCCGCAAACGCGCCCCCCGGCTGAAGCCTACCTATCCATACGCGGTGCTGACAAACACAACCTGCAAGCCATCAATGTGCGCATTCCACTGGGGCGGTTGACGGTGGTGACGGGGGTCTCTGGTTCAGGCAAGAGCACCCTGGTAGAACATGTGTTGGTACCTTCCCTGGCAAAAAACAAATCCATTGGCTGCCAGACTCTCGAAGGCCCCAAGCTCAAACCTGTGATGGTGGATCAATCACCGATTGGGCGCAACCCGCGCTCTAACCCGGCTACTTACACCCAACTGGCCGATGCCATTCGCGATCTGTTCGCCGAGGCCACCGGGCTATCCAAATCACATTTCTCTTTCAACCGACCTGAGGGGGCCTGTCCGGAATGCAAAGGCCTCGGGGCGGCCGAGATCAAGATGCGCTACCTGCCTTCCATCTGGCTGCCCTGCGAGACCTACGATGGCCAGCGTTTTAACCCCGAAGTATTGGAAGCGGTTGTAGATTTCGGTGGGCGCATAATGTCCGTTGCAGATTTCTACGCCACACCGATTCGGGAAATCGGGAACCTGATTTCAAGTACACCCTGGTTATCTTCGCCGCAGTCTAAGTGGGCCGAAAGGATCTTGCAGGCGCTCAACGATGTTGGCCTGGACTATCTGGAACTAGGCCAACCCTCCCCGACCCTCTCCGGCGGTGAAGCCCAACG
>DOTA01000103.1 GCA_003513015.1 Chloroflexota bacterium | reverse complement strand
TGCGCCGCGCCGCCGGCCGCCCCGGGCATATCTTCAACCTGGGGCACGGCATCCTGAAAGAGACGCCGGTGGAGAACGCTGCAGCAGTCGTGAAAATGGTACATGAGCTTACGGCCAGCTAACCCTGGTCCCTGGCCCCTGGTAACGACGCTCCGCGTCGTTACCACCCCCGGCCCGCTCCGCGGGGTACCAAAGCTGAAGCGATGGAAGCGACGCAGAGCGTCGCAGCAGACATCCCACCACAGAGCGGTGGGACGAGAAGGAGAAAATAAATGAGACAAGTAGTTGTCATCGGCGGCGGGATCGCCGGCCTGTCAGCGGCCTACTATCTGCAAAAAGAAACCGCCGCGCAGGGAAAACCCATTGCGATCACCCTGCTCGAAGCGGGGACGCGCTGGGGGGGCAAGATCGCTACCGACCGCGTGGATGGCTTCGTGATCGAAGGCGGGCCGGATACCTTCCTGCGCACCAAGCCCTGGGCGGTGCAGTTGTGCCGCGAGTTAGGCCTGGAGGAGCGTCTGCATGGCACCAACCCGGAGCAGCGCAATACTTACGTACTGCACAGGGAACGCCTGCGCCCGCTGCCCGAAGGGCTGACTATGATGGTTCCATCCCAGTTCGGGCCGATGATCCGCACCGGGCTGCTTTCCTGGCCCGCCAAAGCCCGCATGGGGCTGGATTTCTTCTTGCCAACCAAATCCGAGAATGGCGATGAAACCATGGGCGAGTTTGTTTCACGCCGCTTGGGACGCGCCGCCTACGAAAGCCTGATCGAACCCCTGATGAGCGGCATTTATGCCGGTGATGGCGACAAGCTTAGTTTGCAGGCCACCCTGCCTTACTTACGGGACCTGGAATTAAAATATGGCGGGTTGGTCAAAGGGGCCTTAGCGGTTCGCAAAGAACGCACCCAAAAAGCGAAAGCCAATGATAATGGCAGCGCGCCTAAACCCGCACCCGGTTCCCGTAGCATTTTCTTAACCCCCCTAACCGGGTTGGCTGAAATTGTGGAAGCATTGCTGGCCGAATTGGAAGCCGCCGGCGTGGATTTACGCCTGAATACGCGGGTAACCCGCCTGGAACGAAGTGACTCGAAACCTGAAACCTGGCACCTGACCTTCGACAGTGGCGAACACCTCGAAGCAGATGCCATCATTTTGGCAACCCCAACCTATGTCAGCGGAGCGTTGATCGCCGATTTTGCCCCCGAACTGGCCGCGGAACTGGCCGCCATCGAATACGTTTCCACGGCCACGGTGACGCTGGCTTACCCTGAAAGTGAACTACCCAAACCGTTGGACGGTTACGGTTATGTGATCCCGCGCTGCGAAGGGCGCAAGGCTTTGGCCTGCACCTGGACTTCAACCAAGTTCCCGCACCGCGCCCCAGAAGGGCACGCGTTGATCCGCGTTTTTGTTGGACGCGCCGGGCAAGAGGAGCAAATCACCTGGGATGACGAGGCCTTGCTGGCAATCGCCCGCGAGGAACTTGAACTCACCCTGGGGATTACCGCCGAACCTTTGCTGACGCGCATCTTCCAGTGGGAAAAGGCCATGCCACAGTACAACCTGGGACACCCGGAACGCCTGGAGCGCATTGATGCTGCCCTGGCGGCCTTCCCTGGTTTGGGATTGGCAGGCAACGGCTACCAGGGCATTGGCATCCCCGATTGCATTCATTCTGGTGAACTGGCCGTTGAAAAGCTGCTTAAACACGAAGGACACAAAGTACCACAAAGCGCATAACTTCGTGCTTCTTTGTGTGCTTTGTGTTTAATATATTTAGGAGTAGAAATGAACATTGCTAAATCCATTGAACTTTTCAAGCAAGCCCAAGAAATTCTCCCTGGCGGAGTGGATTCGCCGGTGCGGGCATTCCGGGCCGTAGGCGGGCAGCCGCTTTTCATCGAGAAGGGTGCGGGGGCCTATCTGCAAGATGTAGATGGCAACCGCTATATTGATTACGTGCTCTCCTGGGGGCCGTTGATTTTGGGACATGCCCACCCAGAGGTGGTGGAGGCTGTGAAAAATGCTGCTGAATTGGGTACATCCTATGGCGCGCCCAGCCCCTTAGAGATCGAACTGGCCCGCCTGGTACAGAAATTCATGCCCACTTTAGAGATGCTGCGTTTCGTCAACTCGGGCACCGAGGCCACCATGACGGCTCTGCGGCTGGCGCGGGCTTACACAAAACGCAACAAGATCATCAAATTCGAAGGCTGCTACCACGGTCACGCCGATTTATTGCTGGTGCAAGCCGGTTCTGGGGTGGCCACCTTGGGATTGCCCGATTCGCCCGGAGTCCCCGCGGCGACGGTGCAAGATACGCTGGTGGCGCGCTACAACGATCTGGATTCCGTGCGGGCCTTGTTCGCAGCTTACCCCGACGAGATCGCTGCGATCATCATCGAGCCGGTGGCAGGCAATATGGGGGTAGTGCTACCGAAAGATGGCTTCCTGCCCGGGCTGCGGGCCATCACACAGGAATTCGGTGCGCTGTTAATTTTCGATGAAGTCATGACCGGCTTCCGCGTGCATCCCCATGGGGCGCAAACGCATTACAACATCCAGCCCGATCTGACCACACTGGGTAAAGTCATCGGGGGCGGGCTGCCGGTGGGGGCTTACGGCGGCAAGCGCGAGGTCATGTCCATGATTGCACCGGCCGGGCCGGTTTATCAGGCGGGCACACTCTCCGGCAATCCGCTGGCGATGGCGGCGGGCATCGCCACGCTCAAGGCTCTGGATAAGCCTGGGGTGTGGGAATCCATCAAAAATTCCAGCGAGAAACTCGCCAATGGGATCGGATCAGCCGCCCAAGCCGCGGGTATCCCGGTCTGGCAAAACCGAGTCGGCACGATGTTCTCTACCTTTTTCACCGATCAGCCGGTCGTCGATTGGCCCTCCGCCAAAACCAGCAATACCGAAACCTTCGGCAAATTCTTCCAGGGCATGCTGGCGCGGGGCGTGTATCTGGCCCCTTCGCAGTTTGAAGCCGGGTTCATGTCCACCGCCCACGGCGCTGCCGAGATCGAAGCCACCATCCAGGCTGTTGTGGAGACCTTCAAATCATGGTAGCGCAAGAAAATGCTTACAACCCTGCGATGCTGATACGATACCGACTGGCGACTGCCTTGATTTGGGTGGGTGTACTGGCTTGGGTTCCATTCATCATACTGCGCGTTGCCGGGCAAAAACCATCTCTTTATCTATTTTTGCCGTTTCATTTGTTAGGCGTTATCGGCGGACCACGGCTCCGGGCAATGGCGCGCAAAGAAATGGGCGCAGCCCCTCCCCAAAAAAGTAAACTGTACGCTATCGGACAGATTCTGGTTTTGGGTGCTATTTTGGTATGGATGCCATATTTCTATCTAACCCTGATCGCTAAAGCCCCGGTTGAAGTAAGCCAATTTTTACCCTTCCACCTGACCGGTCTCTTGAGTGGCTTAGGGCTATTATTGGTAGATTTTCTGCGCCAGCGCCAGAAATCATGATCATCGATCTATGCAGCAAAAAAACCTAGGTGGATTCAGACTGAGTTAACAAAAATTACAAGTAAATTATGGAGTACGAATGACCAACAACGAACCGAACTCTCGCTTTTTACGAGCTTGCCGCCGCTTACCGGTGGATGCCACGCCCATTTGGCTGATGCGCCAAGCCGGACGATACATGCAGGAATACCGCGAGTTGCGCGTCAAACACAGCATGTTGGAGATGATCCAAACCCCCGAGTTGGCCGCCGAGGTCACTTTGCAGCCGATTAACGCTTTTGATTTGGATGCCGCCATCATCTTTGCCGATATTTTGCCGCCCCTGATCGGTATGGGGTTGGATTTGGAATTTGTGCCGGGGAAGGGACCCGTGATCCACAACCCGATCGACACCCCCGCGGATATTGCCGCCTTGCGAACGCCGCTAGCCGAGGAATTTCTCGGCTCGACGATTAGCGCGGTCAAAATGGTGAGTGACGAACTGGCACCACGCGGAATTCCGTTGATTGGGTTTGCAGGCGCCCCCTTCACGCTGGCCTCATATGCCATCGAGGGTGGCGGCTCCAAAGATTACGCAAAAACCAAAGCCCTGATGTACAGCCATCCCGTAGCCTGGGCTATGCTGATGGAAAAATTGGCCGCGGTGCAGGCCGATTATTTGCTCCAGCAAGCCAAAGCAGGGGCATCTGCTTTGCAAGTATTTGATTCATGGGCTGGTTTGGCAGTAGGCAAGCAGGCTTACCAGCAATTTGTGGCCCCCTACAATACCAAACTCTTTGAAACGCTAAAATCCACGGGCTTACCGGTGATCAACTTCAGCACAGGAACCTTCCCCTACCTGGAAAAGGTGGCGGCCTGCGGTGGCGAAGTTATCGGCGTGGATTTTCGTATGCCGTTAGGTGCAGCCTGGGAGAAGATCGGCTATGAACGCGCCATTCAGGGCAACCTGGACCCAGCCACCCTACTGGCTCCCTGGGAAACGCTCAAATCTCAGATTGATCTCGTGTTGGATGAAGCTGCGGGCCGTCCGGGGCATATCTTCAACCTGGGGCATGGTATCCACAAAACGACCCCCGTGGAGGCCATAAAACGTCTGGTTGATTATGTTCACGAACGAACCCATCAACTGTAGGGGTTCATAACCAATAATAGTTTTGGGAATGCCCTAATCCGATTGTTCTATCAGGAATTTGCGCTATCGAAAGATCATTCGAGTTGCTTACACAACCGACTAACCCAAATCAACCTGAAAACGAGAATTAACTTGACATAATTAGATCTTTTAACCAGTTAAAAACACATTCCCTTAGTAAAATGCTCAGGAAATATGCTTTTTTGGGGGACTAATTTCCAAAAGATTGGATTTGATTGGCCCGAGATACCAGGCTGGCGAAATCAATGCCATCAGACTCATTCTGTAAGATCGAGGAGATCCGGTAAGCTTGTTCAACCAGAGAAGGTAAATACATTCCCGCAGCCTAGGAGAAATCCCGCAACACTTCAGCATACTGAGCAATGCCTGCACCGGGATGTTTTTCGAATTAGTTGGTAGGCGTTGTATAATTGGCCTATGCCTGCACCAATTTTAGCCACGAAACTTTACATCCCCCCACCTAGGCTGAAAGTCGTCCTGCGCCCGCGCCTGGTCGTACGCTTGATTGAGGGACTCGCCGCGGGCCGCAAACTGACCCTCATCTCTGCCTCCGCCGGCTTTGGTAAAACCACTCTGGTCAGCGAGTGGATCGCCGGGTGCGGGAGGCCGGTCGCCTGGCTGTCGCTGGACGAAGAGGATAACGACCCCACACGCTTTCTGATGTACTTCATCGCTGCTTTGCAAACGATTGCAGCAAATATCGGAGCTGAGGCGTTGAATGTGCTCCAGTCTCCTCAACCACCGTCAACCGAATCGATCCTGACCGCCCTGCTCAATGAAATTACCACCGCCCCCGATCATTTCATCTTCGTTCTTGACGACTACCACACAATTGATTCCAAGCCGGTTGACGATGCCCTCACCTTTCTGCTCGAGCACCAGCCAAGCCAGATGCACCTGGTCATCGCCACGCGTGAGGACCCCCATCTACCCCTGGCGCGCTTGCGCGTCCGCGGCCAATTGACCGAGCTGCGTGCTGCCGACTTGCGTTTTACTCCCGCCGAAGCCGCCGAATTTCTCAACCAGGGCATGGGACTTAACCTTACAGCAGAAGACATCGCCGCACTGGACAAGCGCACCGAAGGCTGGATCGCCGGGCTGCA
>DOTA01000026.1 GCA_003513015.1 Chloroflexota bacterium | reverse complement strand
GCTTCATCCATGTAGGGGGTGCTCACCAGCACAGAAATGCTCTCCTCGCTGACCAGGCGAATAATCAATTGCCAAAAATCTTGCCGGGTGACCGGGTCAACGCCACCGGTGGGTTCATCGAGCAGCAAGACGCGCGGGCGATGTACCAGAGCCGAAGCCAGCCCCAATTTTTGCTTCATGCCGCCCGAAAGGAATCCGGCACGGCGGTTGATAAAATTGGCTAAGCCCACAAATTCCAGAATTTCCATTGAACGGTTGCGCCATTCATCCCGTGGCAAACCGCGTACCTCGGCAAAGAAGCGAATATTTTCGAGCACGGTTAACTCCTCGTAAAGCGAGAAGCGCTGCGACAGGTAGCCGATTTGCTCGCGGGCTTGATCGGAATTTTTTGCCATCGAAAAGCCGCCCACGCTGACTTCACCGGAATCGGGCAGCATCGCGCCGCAGAGCAAGCGCATGGTGGTGGTCTTCCCGGCCCCGTCTGGCCCGACCAAGCCGTAGATTTCCCCGGCCCGCACTTGCAGGCTGAGATCGTCAACGGCCGTGGTTTCGCCGAAGGTTTTGGTGATGTTTTGGGCGTGAATGAGGGTTTCCATAGGTATGAGTAATGCGTAATGAGAAATGAGTTATGTGGGTAAAAAATCCTTGTTACCCAGTAACTCGTTACTCGTTACCAAAAACAACATCGGCAGGCATGCCGGGTTTGAGTTGGCCGCTGGGATCATCGACGGTCAGCTTTACGCCGAAGACGGTGGTGCGGCGGCCCTCGGCGGTTTGCACGTTGCGGGGGGTGAACTCGGCCTGATCGGCAATGCGGATGACAGTGGCCGTGAAGCTTTCGCCGGGGAAGGAATCCACCGTGACGCTGGCGGCCTGGCCCAGGCTGACCTGCCCGTAGCGGTCTTCGGGGAGGTAAACCGTGAGTGTGAGGTCGCTGAGTTGGCCGAGGGTCAGGGCGGGCGCGCCGGGTTGGATGACTTCGCCGAGTTCAAGGCTGCGGCTTAAAATCACGCCAGGGACGGCGGCGCGCACAGTCAGTTTGGCGATTTGCACATCAATCAGGTTAATTTCGGCTTCGGCCTGAGAAATGGCGGTTTCAGCCTGGGTGATGTTGGCCTCCACTTGCGCCATTTGGGCTTCGGCCTGTTTCAGGGCGGCGGCGGCGGCTTCCACCTGGAGGGATTGATCGCCGGTTCGCAGGGAGTCGCGGTAATCGAGGGCGGAATCGTAGCGTTCCTGCGCCACCGAAAGGCGGGCACGCGCTTCGAGCACATCTTNNTGGGCACGGTCGAGCACATCTTGGGCGATGATGAAGGCCACCTGCGCGTCCGCCAGGCGTTTTTCGGCGGCGGCGAGATCAGCATTGCTGGCATCGGCGATGACGCGCTGGAAGTTGGCTTGTTCAGCGGCCAGGGCTTCGGTAGCGGCGCTGATTTCGGCTTCGGCGGCGGCCATTTCTTCGGATTTGATGAAATACCAGGCGGGGGTGCTGAACTCATCGGGGTTTTGGGCTTGCCAGGCGGCGCGGCGGGTGGGGGAGTCAGCGGTGCGGGCGGCGGTGAGAGCCAAAGTGTATTGAATTTGGGCTGAATCGTGAGCAGCCTGAGCCGTGGTGCGGGATTGCTGGGCAGTTGCATACGTGGCCTGGGCCGTTTCCAGGGCGGTTTGGGCGCGTGCCTTTTGGGCCTGGAGGAGAGCAGAATCCAGCTCAAAGAGGGGATCACCCGCATTGACCACATCCCCCTCCGAAACGTAGACTTGAGCGACCTTTCCAGCCAACTCGGGGGCGACGAGCACTTCAACGGCCTCGACCGTCCCCGAGGCGCTGAGCATCCCTGAATCATCAGNNAATTTCGGTTTGCAGGGATTGGATGCCCACGCCTTTGAGCAGCAGTGAGCGGATGATCACGAGGTAGTAACGCAGGGGGATGAAGTAGGAAAAGACTTGCAGCCATTGGGGCATGGCTTCGATGGGGAAGAGATAACCGGAGAGCATCATGGCGGGCAGCATGGTGGCGAAGACGGTGATCATGGCTTCTTGTTGGGTGTTGGCGATGCTGGAGGCCAGCATGCCGATGGCCAGGCTGGTGAGCAGAAACAGGCTGGAGAGGGCCAGGATCACTCCCAGGCTGCTGCGAATGGGCACGCCGAACCACCACGAGCCGACCAGCACGGTTTCGAGGGTGTTGAAGAGGGCGATGAGCACGTAGGGGGTGATTTTGCCCACGATAAGTTCCCAGGAGCGGATGGGGGTGACGATGAGTTGCTCGATGGTGCCGCGCTCGCGCTCTCGCACAATGGATGAGGCTGTGAGGATGGCGGTGACCATGTAGAGGATCATGCCGATCAAGCCAGGAACCATGAAGTAGGCATCTTCAAGATCGGGGTTGTACCAGACCTGGGTGCGCACTTCGAGCGGCAAGCTTTTGGCAGCGATCATCCCGGCGCGCTCCAGGCGTTGGGTTTGCACTTCGGTGGCGTAGCCCGCACCGATTTGCTGGGCGGCAGCCAGGGCGGTTTTGGTGGCGGTGGCGTCGGAGCCATGGAAAACGAACATGATATTAGCGCGCCCGCCATTTTGAATTTCGGCGGTGTAGCCGGGTGGGATGATCAACCCGGCGCGGGCCTTGCCGTCATCGATCAGTTGGCGGATTTCGGCTTCGGAGCCAACATCGTAGGCCAGGGCGAAATAATCGGAGGCGCGGTAGGCATCCAACAAAGCGCGGGCCGCGGGGCCGCGATCTTGATCGTAGATCACCAGGGGTAGGTTGCGCACATCGTTGGTGGCGGC
>DOTA01000151.1 GCA_003513015.1 Chloroflexota bacterium | reverse complement strand
TCCTGGTAGACGGCAATTATGACGCCGCCTTTGACCTGACCATCCAGGCTGCCCAGGAATTCGGCTGGTACTGCCGCAACACAGGCTACAACCCATTCACCGTGGAAGGCAAGAAGACCGCCGCCCTGGAAATCTGGGAGTGGTGGATGTACCAGGTGCCGGCCGCCCAATCCGCTCAACGGCTGAACGTCTTTGTCTCTGTAGGCGATGGAAATATCATCTCCGGCATTCACAAAGGCTTCAAAGATTTACAAGCCCTGGGGCTGCTGGAGCAAATGCCGCGCATCTTTGGCATCCAATCTGATGGTTCCGCGGCGATTGCCAACGCTTTCAACGCCGGAACGGAGCAAATTGTACCGGTCTCCGCTACGACTCTGGCCGACAGCATCTCGGTGGATTTGCCGCGGGATGGTTTGCGAGCGGTACGGGCCGCCACGCAAACTGGCGGCGCTTACCTTACTGTGCCGGATGGCGAGATTATCGCGGCGATTGCTGAGTTGGGCAAAGTGGGTATTTTCGCCGAACCGGCTGGCTCAACAGCCTATGCTGGTCTGGTGAAGGCTGTGCGTGAAGGGCTAATCGAACCGGATGACCCAGTGGTAGTAATCAATACGGGCAGCGGTTTGAAGGATGTGCGCGCCGCCATGCAGGCCGCGGGTGAAGCCCCGATCATTGAACCAACTTTGGAGGCAGTTAAGGCACAACTATGATATCTGGTTGGAATTTAGCAACGCGTTATTATGTTCTAACAATAGTATTATTATTGTTTGGCTTGTTGGCCTGGACCACGCGCGATCTGTTTGCCCAGTTGATGGTGGCTGGTTTGATCGCCTATTTGCTCAATCCCCTGGTGAATTTTGTGGTGAAGCGCACGCGCTTTGCGCATCGCGGGGCGGTCAATCTGGTTTATTTTCTCAGCCTGGGATTGTTAATCTCAGTTCCGGCGGTGCTGGTTCCTGTGCTGCTCTCGGAAATCGAAACTTTGTCACAAGATTTGCTTTCGATTGTTTACCGCTTTCAGTCCGTTTCGGTGCAGCCGATTGTGATTGGCGGGTTTGTGATCAATTTAGATACAGTCATTCCCCGTTTCGATGAGTCAATCTCGCTTTTTGCAGGGGCCTTACCTGAAAATGCCATTCACTTCATCGAATCGACATCTCGTAACGCGGCCTGGTTTTTGGTGATTCTCGTTTCCATTTACTATTTATTGATGGATTGGGAACGGCTGCGAGATTCGATCATCGGGCTTGCGCCAGATCCGCACCAAGCGGATATTCGCCGACTTTACGCTCAAATCAAGGAAGTCTGGTCAGCTTATGTGCGCGGCCAACTCACCCTCATGTTTATCGTGGGTGTTGTTTTTTCCCTGGTTTGGTTAGCCGTTGGTTTACCCGGAGCGGTCATTTTTGGCATTTTGACAGGTTTATTCAGCTTGGTGCCTGAAATTGGCCCTTTAGTTGCTGGAAGCATGGCAGTTTTGGTCGCTTATTGGGAAGGCTCAAACTTTTTGCCTTTATCGAATGGCTGGTTTGCTCTGCTGGTGATTGGTCTCTATCTGGTGTTGATCAATTTTAAAAATATTTGGCTTCGCCCTCGGATTATGGGCCACAGCGTAAACCTGAATGAAGGCTTAGTATTTGTCGCCATTATTGCCGCTGTTATCTTTGGCGGAGTTTTGGGAGCCTTGGTTATCATTCCGGTTTTGGCATCAATGATTGTGATCGGGCGTTACTTGCGAGCACGCATCTTTGACTTGGATCCCTTCCCGCTGGAGTCAACACCGATCGTGAGCGAGACCGAAATTCCACCTACCTCAGTGAAACGAATCTCATGGAAGCGGCGTCAGACCAAAGTACTAAAAGAATAGCAATTGCGCATTTTTACTGATGGACACAAAAAAAGTTTGGAATAAAGAAGTTCGGATCATCACCTTTCTCGGCGTTTTGCTGATGTTCTTGGCAATCCTCTGGTTTTTTCGCGGCGCCATCAACCCTTTAGTGATTGCAGCCCTATTCGCCTATGTCATGAGTCCGATGGTTGATTTTTTGTTGAAGCACACGCCCTTTTCTCGAACATCTGCCGTACTAATCGTTTATTTTGTGGCCTTGTTAATTTTGCTGGCTATTCCCGCTGTTGTTGTGCCGGTTGTGGTAAACCAGGTGCAAACTATCAATCTCGACCTGGTTGCCATGGTGCAAAACTACGAATCCTTCGTCACTCGGCCTATTACTCTGCTGCAATGGAGCGTGTATCCTAACCAATTTTTACCCGAAATTCATGAAGTCCCGGCGAACCTGTTTAATCCTGTTGCTGAGTTCACCCTGGGATTTGTGGAAACATTTTCCAAGAATATCCTCTGGATATTTGTGGTTTTTGTCACCATTTATTATCTTTTGATGGATGGCTACCGCATGAGCCCGTGGCTGGCCCGTTTGGCTCCCGATGATTTTCGCCCCGATTATGAACACCTTGTGGCTCAACTTAAGCATGTCTGGTCCGATTATCTGCGCAGCCAATTGGCTTTTATGTTTGTGGTTGGGTTGATCGATTCCATCGTTTGGTTAGCCATCGGCTTGCCCGGCGCGATTTTCCTGGGTTTTATAACCGGCTTAACCAGTTTTGTGCATGAAATCGGCGCGATTGTTTCGGGTGTGTTATCCGTTGCCATCGCGCTGCTGTTGGGTTCTCACTTCTTGCCTTTATCCAATTTTTGGTTTGCAGTCGTAGTTTTAGGTTTATATCTGGTGCTCACGGCCCTCAAAAATGTTTGGATCAGGCCGGTGATTGTTGGCCGGCATGTTCATTTGCATTCCGGCATCGTTTTTGTGATCATCCTGGCTGCCCTGGTTTTTTACGGCGCTTTAGCGGCCTTTATCGCGGTCCCCGTTTTCGTTTCGCTAGTGGTAATTGTCCGTTATCTGCGCCGCCGGATTTTAGGTTTGCCCCCTTTCCCCGAAAATACCGCGCCCTCCGATTATTTTTACTTCCCACCCCAAAACACCATCGATGAACCTGAGTCAGAAAGCCGCGCATAATCCGTTATATTATTTGATGTTTGCACCATCGAGAAAAGCAAAATGAGCCAAAACCCCACGATTTCAATTATTGCCCCCATCTATAACGAAGCAGGCAATATTCCCGAACTTTATTCCCGCATCAAAGAAGTCTTGGATTCCACGGGCGATCCCTGGGAAATCTTGATGGTGGATGATGGCTCCACCGACGGTTCCACTGTGCTCATCCGAGAGGTTCACGCGCAGGACCCTCGGGTTGTTCCCGTTATATTTGCACGCAACTTCGGCCATCAGATTGCCGTCACTGCTGGGCTGGATTACGCCCGCGGCGAGGCTGTTGTTATCATTGATGCCGATTTACAAGATCCCCCTGAATTGATTTTAGAGATGATCGCCAAATGGCGAGAGGGGTACGAGGTGGTTTACGCGGTGCGGACGGAACGCGAGGGCGAAACCTGGTTCAAAGAGTTCACCGCCTCCCTGTTTTACCGCCTGATCTATCGCATCACCGATGTGAACATCCCCCTCGACACCGGCGATTTTCGCCTGCTCGATCGCAAAGTCGTCAACGTGATGAGCCAAATGCGCGAGCGTCATCGCTTTTTACGGGGCATGTCGGTGTGGGTTGGCTTTAACCAGACCGGTGTGGAGTACAAGCGTGCCGCTCGTCACTCCGGTGAAACGAAGTATCCGCTCAAAAAGATGCTCAAATTTGCCACCGACGCCATCACCAGCTTCTCGTACTTTCCGCTGCAACTGGCTATGTATATCGGCTTTATCGCCGCGGGGATTAGCATTGTGGCGATCCCGGTGGTGATTGTGATGCGNNGATGAAGCCAAAGGCCGCCCGCTCTATATCGTGCGCGAAGCCCCAGAAAAAAACGCAGATTAAAACCGCGAAATTTCGCAAATTAGCGCCAATATTATCTTCGAATTCGTGTTCATTGGCGTAAATTCGCGGTTAAATTATCGTAGTTCGAAAATCACCGCCGAAGCCCGCAAATTTTGCCCCCATTTGGGTTCGATTCTGCGCCCGTGATACAGGTGAATAATCTGTTGAATGGGAATACCCTCGCGGGTGCAGAGAAATTCGAAATCGTAGAGCGTCATCGCCCGCGGACGCGGGCCATCTTCCCAGGGGTTGGGCAGTTCCGGGGGAATCGGCATCCTTCCCAAAATCAGTAATTCCAAGCGGTAACGCCAATATCCCAGGTTGGGAAAGCTCACAATCGCCCGCCGACCCACCCGCAGCATCTCGCGCAGTGTTCCCGCGGGATTGTTGATGTAGGGCAGGGTGTGACTCAAAATCACGGCATCGAAGGCTTTGTCAGGGTAATCATTCAGCCCTTCGTGCAGGTTGCCCTGACGCACGCTTAAGCCGCGTTGCATGCAGGCCAGCACACCTGCTTCGTGCAGTTCCACGCCGCGGGTGGTCACAGCTTTTTCGGTTTGTAAATATTGCAGCAGCGCACCATCTCCGCAGCCCAGATCGAGTACTTTCTCGTTGGGCTGAATCAGATTGGCCACGGCTTGTAGATCAGGACGGAGGGATCTCATCATTCTTCAGTCACCACAAAGGCACAAAGTCTCGAAGAATCACAAAGGTTTTCTTAGTGCAGCTTGGTGCCTTCGAGGCTTTGTGGTTAAGAATTTAATGGAAATGCCGATCTATCCGGCTTAAAAACTGCCCCAACAACTTCGTCATGGTTTCGACCTCCAGCAAGAAGGCATCGTGCCCCCAGGTGGATTCGATGTTCAGGTAGGTCACATCCGCTCCGGCCGCGGTTAGCGCGCTGACCAGTTCTTTGGCGTGGTAGGCCGGGTAAAGCCAATCGGAGGTGAAAGAGAGCACCAGATAGGGCAGATTGGCGCTGTTGTCGAACGCCTGAGAAAGTTTATGGTAACCATTTTCCAAATCGAAATAATCCAGCGCTTTGGTCACATATAAAAAGCTATTAGCATCAAAGCGTTCGGTGAAGCGCTGTCCGTTGTGGCGCAGATAACTTTCGATGGCAAAATCGGTCTCGAAATCGTAACCAAAGTGTTCGCGGGTTTGCAGGCGGCGGCCAAATTTTTGGTGCATCGAATCTTCGCTCAGATAAGTGATATGCCCCACCATGCGCGCTACCGCCAGCCCGGCATCGGGGTGCGCGCCCTCGTAATAATCTCCCTGGTTCCAGTTGGGATCGGCGTAAATGGCCTGCCGCCCGACCTCCCCAAATGCGATCAACATCGGGGAGTGGCGCGCCGTTGTGGCAATCGGGATGGCAGATTGCAGCCGTTCGGGATAATGAGCAGCCCATTCTAGCACTTGCATCCCTCCCATGCTGCCACCGGCCACCGTCAGCAATTTTTCGATTCCCAGGTAATCGATGAGATGACGTTGGGCGCGTACCATATCACCAATCGTGATCACGGGGAAACTCAATCCATAAGGTTTGCCGGTTGCCGGATAAATCGAACTCGGCCCGGTGGAACCCTGACAACCGCCGATCACGTTGGAGCAGATCACAAAATATTTATTGGTGTCGAAAGCCTTGCCGGGACCGACGCACTCATCCCACCAGCCAGGGGCAGCATCTTCGGGGGTGTAGTATCCAGCCACATGCGAATCGCCCGAGAGCGCGTGGCAGATCAAAATGGCGTTGCTGCTATCCGCGTTGAGTTGCCCGTAAGTTTCATAGGCCAGTGTGAGCGGTCCCAGGCTTTCACCACTGTCGAGGCGCATGGGGGTTTCCTCGGCGAAGGTGAAGTATTGGCGTTGGACGATTCCAACAGAGTTGCCCGGCATAAAAACTCCTGTTTTCTCTACAATACAATCTCAACGCGAATGATGCGAATGGGCGAATGACGCGAATTTTTTATACATATCATTCGTGATATTCGTCTATTTGTGCTATTCGCGTTTGATTTGGCCTGATTTCATCAAATCTGGCTGGACTGCAAGGCCTGCTCCAGATCCCACAAAATATCCTCGATGTCTTCCAAACCGATGCTCAGGCGGATAAAATCGGGAGTCACACCGGCTTTGCGTAGGGATTCTTCATCGAGTTGGGAGTGGGTGGTGCTGGCCGGGTGGATGGCCAAACTTTTGGCATCGCCTACGTTGGCCAGGTGGCTCAACAGTTTCAGGTTATTGATGAATTTGGCGCCCGCTTCCTTGCCGCCCTTCACGCCAAATCCCAGAATTGCCCCGGGGCCTTTGGGCAGATACTTTTGGGCCGCGGCATGATCGGGGTGAGTATCCAGCCCCGGGTAGGTGACCCAACTCACTTTGGCGTGAGCAGCCAAAAATTCCGCCACGCGTTGGGCGTTCTGCACATGGCGATCCATCCGCAGGCTGAGGGTTTCCAAGCCCTGCAACATCAGCCAGGAATTGAACGGCGCTTGGCAGGCCCCCAGATCCCGCAAAATTTGCGCCCGGGCTTTGCTGATGAAGGCCAGCGGGCCGAGTTCGGCAAACACCACGCCGTGGTAGCTCGGGTCGTGCTGGTTGAAATTGGGAAAGCGCGGATTACCATCCCACTGGAATTTGCCGCTATCCACTAATGCGCCGCCAATGGAAGTGCCATGCCCGCCGATAAATTTGGTGGTGGAATGGGTGACGATGTGTGCACCCCATTCAAAGGGGCGGCAGAGATAGGGTGTGGCGAAGGTGTTGTCAATCATCAGGGGGATGCCAAACTCTGCTGAGATTTGGGCGATCGCCTCGAAGGGGAAGACGTTCACGCGCGGGTTTCCGAGGGTCTCGCCATAGAGAATTTTGGTGTTATCCTGAATGGCCCGCCGGAAATTCTCCGGGTCGGCGGGGTCTACCAGGGTGACCTCGATCCCCAGCCGCGGAAAAGTGAACAAAAACTGGCTGATGGTGCCGCCGTAGAGCGTGGTGGGGGCCACAATGTGGTCACCTTGTTCGCAGATTGCTAAAATGGCCGTGGCTTGGGCGCTGTGCCCGGAACTGGTCGCGATGGCCCCTGTGCCACCTTCCAGGTTGGCGAGGCGCTCCTCGAAGACTTGATTGGTGGGGTTGCTGATGCGGCTGTAGATGTGGCCGCCCTCTTCCAGCGCGAACAGGCGAGCCGCATGCTCGGTGTCACGGAAGTGATATGCCGCAGTCTGGTAAATGGGGGTGACACCAGAGCCGGTGACGGAATCGGGGGTTTGTCCGGCATGGAGTTGGCGGGTGTTGAATCCGAAATTGCGGGATGTTGCGGGATGGGTGGTCATTCATAGCTCCTGGGGTACAAAATAAAAAAACCTCTTCGATCTTGAAAGAAGAGGCTGCACGAAAACCACCAGCGCTCATCTTCCAGAAATCTTTTCTGCCGGAATTGGCACCTTGAGTTAGTTGGGTAGTTTTTCGTTGTATAGTTTTGTAGTTGTCAATTTCGAACTACCAAACTACTAGACGATCTAACTATTGAACTAAACTCCGGTTGCCGAGGCTTCACAGGGCNNGGGCCGGTCCCTCCGCCTCTCTGGATGAGTGGGTAAAAATAATATTTAGTTGGAAGGTACTGCCAAACGCAATTCCTAGCGTCACGCATTGGGCGGGTTTATAGCATGAAGGATGACAGATGTCAAGTAGAGAATATGACAATTTTACTCTTTATAATATATCGTATATGATATATGATGTAATCCGAATCAAGGATGCGAATGATGGTAGTCACTTTAATCCCACCCAAACAGTATCAAACCAAAGAAGAATACGTTTATGATGTATTGAGGTCTTCGATCCTCAATTGCGATTTAAAACCCGGCGAAAAATTGGTCATGGATCGCCTCAGCGAGGAGTTGGGAACCAGCCCGATTCCGTTGCGCTCGGCG
Source organism: Chloroflexota bacterium (assembly GCA_003513015.1). Taxonomy (GTDB): domain Bacteria; phylum Chloroflexota; class Anaerolineae; order Anaerolineales; family UBA11858; genus UBA11858. Next base: position 609 of record DOTA01000151.1, on the reverse strand, counting down.
CTTCAGCGGCTGCAATCCGAGGGATTGGTGGAGATTACCCCCCATTCTGGGGCCGCGGTTTCATCCATTTCTATCAGCGAAATTACCGAGATTTTCGCTTTGCTCGAAACCCTGGAGCGCACCGCTTACCGCGTCGCCGCCCAACGCGCCACGGATGATGAATTGCAGCGCATTGATGAACTCGTTACTCGCATGGATGGGGCCGCGCAAATTCAAAATACGCGCCTGTGGTCGGAACTCAACACGGCCTTCCACTTGCGGATCGCTGAAATCACCGGGATGAAATTGCTCATCGAATATACCCGACGCACCTTGGATCAATGGATTCGCCTGAGCCGCTGCTATTTCGCCCAAATCGGCTCTCTGCGCATGGAGCAAGCCCAGGCCGAACACCGCCAAATTCTGGCTTGGCTTCAGCAAAAAAATCTGGAATCCCTGGAACAAATGGCGATACAACATAACCGCCTGGCGCTGCAAGCCTATCAAGAATTGATAGTATCTGAGCAAATCTCAGATTAAATTCATAATAGAAAAAATATTCGTGTCATTCGAATATTCGTGTTGAAGAAAAACGATGCCTACCCGAGAACAACTCCTCCCCCAAATTGA
>DOTA01000199.1 GCA_003513015.1 Chloroflexota bacterium | reverse complement strand
TTAGCCATGTCCACTGCAATTTTAACGGCAGCTTTGGCGGTACGCTTGCCGTCGCGGGTTTGCAGCATCCACAGTTTGCCGCTTTCGATGGTGAACTCGACATCCTGCATTTCGCGGTAGTGCTTTTCGAGTTTTTCGCAAACATCCATGAATTCCGCATAGGCTTCGGGGAGTTCATTGACCATCTTGGATACATCCGCAGCGTTGCGGATACCGGCCACAACATCCTCGCCCTGGGCATTCATCAGATACTCGCCCCAGACTTTGCGTTCGCCCGTGGAGGGGTTGCGGGTAAAGGCCACACCGGTACCGGAATTTTCCATATTGCCGAAAACCATGGTGACGATGTTGACGCCAGTGCCCAGATCGTGAGCGATGCCCGCGGCGTTACGGTAGTCAATGGCGCGCTTGCCATTCCAGGATTTGAAGACGGCTTCCGTCGCTAGTTTCATTTGTTCATAAGGGTCTTGGGGAAAATCAAATCCCTTGTGTTCGCGGGTAACGGCCTTATAGGTTTCGGTGAGGGNNATCGTTCAGGCCGATATTGAGAACGGTGTCCATCATACCGGGCATGGAGAACTTAGCACCGGAGCGGCAGGAAACCAACAAGGGATTAGAAGGATCACCAAACTTCTTGCCAGCAAGTTCTTCAGTTTCGGCCATGGCAGCCACGGCCTGTTCCCATAAACCTTCGGGGAACTGCTGACCAGCCGCTAAATAAGCGTTACAAGCTTCGGTTGTGACGGTAAATCCAGGGGGAACCGGCAAACCTGCGCGGGTCATATCACCCAGGTTGGCACCTTTCCCACCTAAAAGCGCGCGGGCAGCACCCCAGCTACCTACATATTTTTCAGCCTGCCCAACTTCAGTGAACAGGTAAACCCATTTTTTATCAGACATTATTAACCTCCAGGTTATAAAGTAATTTACTTCGATTCTGCGTTTTTCGTGCTGACACACAATAAAGCATCCCTGGCTTCCAGATAGCCTTTGGGGATGCTTTGATTTCATATATTTGAGCAAGCACCAAGCCCAAGTTTACCACAAGAACGATTATTCACAAACCCATTACAACTTCGAAAAATCAACAGCTGCCAAAAAATTAGTTCCCAGCCTTACAAAACTGAAAGGGTGACTCTGGTACTATTAAGCTATAATTTTTGTATATAAAATGTGACAAAGGCAAACCCGGCGAAAGCCGGCGACGCAAAGCTATGGGCCTAATCCCTACAGGGTATGGCTGCCAGGCTGCCGAAAAGATAGGGCATCCTTTCGATTTGACAGACCTGGCGAAAAGCAGGTCTTTTTTTGTTTTATTTTGAAACACAATAAGGAGCAAGCCATGAAAACTAAAACTCGGATCCAACATATAACTTATATTTTGATTTTGCTGATTTTCATGGTAACGCTGTTCGCTCCAGCCGGCAGCATGCGAGTGACAGCCTCAGAAAAATCATCCTATATTGTTCAGGGCACCAATGTTAATACAGTTGCCGATTTGGTTGCGCGTTACGGCGGCACAGTTACCTCTCGATTGGATATCATCAACGGTGTGGGAGCCATTCTGTCGGTCAGCGCGGCGAACGAGTTGCTCTCCGAACCGGCGATCCTTGCAGTTACGCTCAACTCCCAGATGCAAATCGACAGTGAAGTCACCAAAGAAACTGTTGGGAAAAATCAGGCTAATACTACCCCTGAGACAAATTACCCCGAAATCGTTGGCGCGACCGCCGTCTGGGATGTTGGCGTCAAGGGAGATGGCATTGGCGTAGCCATAATCGATACCGGCATCGAACAAGTCAATGGCCTGAAAAAAGATACCAATGGCCATAATGGCCGCATCGTAGGCTGGGTTGATTTCATTGATGGCAAACGTAACCCCACCGATCCCAATGGGCATGGCACCCACATTGCGGGCGTGATCGCCAACAGTGATATTGGTGCTGATGGCAAATGGAATGGCGTTGCCCCCGGCGTAAACCTGGTGGGTATTCGTGTAGCAAATGAAAATGGATATGCCAATTACGAAGACGTAATCCAGGGTATTCAGTGGGCCGTCGAGCATCAGGATGAATACAATATCCGGGTGCTAAATTTCTCGATGTCCGCTGAGGTGCGCTCACCTTATTGGGGTGACCCCATAAATCAGGCTTTGATGTATGCCTGGTCGCAGGGCATCGTGGTCGTAACGGCCGCGGGCAACAATGGCCCTGAAGCTCTTTCAGTCGGGGTACCCGGCAATAATCCTTACCTGATTACGGTCGGGGCTTTTACAGATGCTTATACCCCCTGGAATTGGACAGACGATTACATCCCCAGTTTTTCTTCAGCCGGCCCAACCCAAGACGGTTTCATCAAGCCTGATTTGATTGCTCCAGGCGGTCACATCGTCTCAACAATGGATAAGAAAAGCAAGTTAGCTGTTGACAATCCTGAAAATAAAGTTGGCAAAGATTACTTCCAGATGGCTGGAACCTCTCAATCGGCAGCCGTTGTCAGTGGTGTCGCCGCTTTGATGCTGGCAAACAATCCTGATCTCACACCTGGCATGGTCAAATATCGCTTGCAAGCCTCTGCTATTCCGCAGGTCAACCTTTTGACCGGCGAAGCGGGTTTCAGTGTTTGGCAGCAAGGTTCAGGTCGTGTGTTTGCCCCCTTGGCAGTTTTCGCCGAAATTGACGGTGGCCCATCTGACAGCGGCATGGATATTTTGGCGGATTTAAATGATGAAGTCCATTATGTAGGCTACAGCTATCGAGATGAAAATGGCCTTTATCAATTGTATGGCGTCGATGAAAATTGGGCTGGTGGCGCTGGCGTTTGGGATGGCGTTTCAATCCACCCGGATGGCGGTTACTGGACAGACGGTGGTTACTGGACTGATGGCGGCTTCTGGACCGATGGCAGCCTTTGGAGTGTCTCTGGCATTTTGACCAATGGCGGTTACTGGACCGATGGTGGCTACTGGACCGATGGTGGTTACTGGACCGATGGTGGTTACTGG
>DOTA01000526.1 GCA_003513015.1 Chloroflexota bacterium | reverse complement strand
GTGGTCACATTGCAGACCCGGCTCAGGCTGATGTCGATAAAGCGCTCGTAGTGGCCCAAATCCAGATCGGTTTCAGCGCCATCATCCAAGACATAAACTTCGCCGTGCTGATAAGGGCTCATGGTGCCGGGGTCTACATTGAGGTAAGGGTCGAGCTTCTGCACAGAGACGGAAAAGCCACGCTCCTTGAGCAAACGTCCCAGGGCCGCAGCCGTCACGCCCTTGCCGACCGAACTAACCACACCGCCCGTGAGAAAGATATATTTTGTGTCCATGTTCTTCTCCAAATGAAAGTACTTGATTGATGTTATGCGTTTGGCCGCCCCTTCGACTGCGAGGCTGGAGCAGGCTGAACCCAGTTGAAACGAGTTCCTGCCTCGCTGCTCAGGGTGCTGGGTAACATGAGTTTATCGGCAATTGAGTAACGCAAGGTTATTTCCTGGTTACCCAATAACCAATCGACAAGTTACCCAAACAAAAAAGGAAGTGGGGAGGGCCGTTGATCGGCGACCTCCCCACGGGGGTTCCGTTATTGATTTTTAGGTTGCAGGGTAAGTATTTTACCCAACAACGAGTGCCAAATCTTCAGCAGCACGCCTCATCTCCAAGAAAATCAAACCCAGTTTGGCACCTTCTCGTGCCAGAGCGGTGAGTACCGCTTCTTCCCCAACGGCGGTCAAGATCACATAGCCATGATCGCCACGAATATAAACCTGATCCAGCAGACCGCGGCCCAGTTCTCCTGAAATCCGCTCACCCAGGCTCAACATGGCTGCCGACATGGCCGAAACTCGGTCTTCTTCCACTTCAGCGGGCAAAGCAGAGGCCATAATCAGGCCATCCACAGAAACAATTGCCGAGGCTTCAATTTCAGGCGAGGCTGCTTGCATCGAGCGCAACCGGCTCACCATCTGGTCAGTTCGTGTCATTGCCATTATGTTTTACTCCAGGAGTCTCTTTTTAAAAATAACAAACGTGAGTTTACCACAATTATGAACCCTGTGCCAGTTGACCGCCTAACAGCTCCATGTTAAACTGAACAGTTGCTATGCGCCGCCTTTTTTTTGTGATTCTGACCCTATTATTGATATTCACACCGGATTTGTGGGTGGCTGCCCAAAGTGGAGATTCTCCCGGCGTGCAAATTAGCGCGCCAACCCAAGGCTCGCCCTTGAAGGGTCTCGTAACCATTGAGGGAAATACCACCATCGAGGGATTTCTTTCTTGGGAGATCACTTTTGGCTACGCCGGGGATGCTACCGGCACCTGGTTCTTGCTCGCCGAGGGAGATCAGGCCATCCCCCAGGGCGAACTGACCCAGTGGGATACCTCCACCATCACGGATGGCAACTACAATCTGCGGCTAACGGTCTTTTTAGAAGGCGGACGGCGCGAGCACTTTGTGGTCAACGATCTGCGGGTGCGCAATTACTCCCCGGTTGAAACCATCACGCCCACCCCCACGCTGACCTCCACACCCTTCACCGTGACCCCGCAGCCCAGCCTGACTCCTAGCCTGACGCCGATCCCCAGCGAGACGCCCATCCCCGCTACACCCACGCCCCTGCCCACCAACCCGGCCATCATCACGCAGCAGAATCTCACCAACGGCCTGACGCGCGGCGCCGCCGGAGCTGCTGCGGCCTTTTTGCTGGTGGGGCTGTATTGGTCAGTGAAGCGCATTTTTCGGAAGTAAAGTGCAAGCTACAAGACCCAAGCCACACGTTGCAAGTTGCTCACTAACCAACTACCTGACTACTCAACTACCCACCCATGACCGACCTCGACAAACTCTTCGACGCCCTGCGGGGCATTATGCACACCCCGGAGCAATCCGAGGCCGCAGACCATGTTGATTCCGCGGCGTCCGAAAGCCAACCCTATTTGATCGTCGGTTTAGGCAACCCCGGCAAAGATTACCGCGATACGCGCCACAACATCGGCTTTATGTTGGTCGATCGTCTGGCCGAGCGCCTGAACCTAAGTTTTACCCGCACCCAGTTCAAAGCCCTGATCACCGATGGCCGCTCCCAAAACCAGCGCATTTACCTGGCCAAACCCCAAACTTTTATGAACGCCTCCGGGCAAGCCGTGGGGGCGCTGGTTAAGTTCTACAAAATTCCGTTGAAAAACTTACTGATCGCCTACGATGATGTCGATCTACCCTTCGATACCATCCGCATGAAACCCTCCGGCGGCTCAGCCGGACACAAAGGCATGACCTCGATCATCCAACAGTTGGGTACACCAGATTTTCCGCGTCTGCGTTTGGGCGTGGGGCGTTCCTTTGGCTCTCGGCAGGCCGCCGATTATGTACTCAAGCCGTTTTCCAAAGAGGAAAGCGAGTTTCTCACCAGCTATCTCGACCGCGCCGCCGACGCTGCTCTCGCATATCTGCGGGAGGGTATTCAGCAAGCCATGACGGAATACAATCGAAGCAGTGAGCCATGAGAGATATTTATTCCGCATTCAGCATTCCACATTCAGAATTTTGACGATGCTCGATCAAATTATTTTCACCATCCAGGCTCAAGCAGCCTTTCAGGCCATCCTGACAGATCTCCAAAATGGAGTGCCTCTCTCCAACTTGGGGCTGCACCGGGCGGTGCGGCTGCCCGTGTTGGCCGCGCTGCAAAAAGCGCTGAATGTTCCGCTCCTGCTAATCTCTGACCGCGCCGATTATGCCCTGACTTTAGCGGATGAACTCTCCCTATGGTGCCCGGAGGTGCCGCGCTACTTCTTCCCGGAACCTAACCCGCTCTTTTACGAACCGGCTGCCTGGGGTGCCACCACGCGCCGCGACCGCCTGCTGGCCCTCACTGCCCTGGCCGCGCGGCAAATCCCCGGCGCGGGCGGCGCGGATGATCCGCCGCCCATCATCGTGGCCCCGGCGCGTGCCCTGATGACGCGCACCTTGCCGCGCCGCGATTTCATCAAAGCCACGCGCACGCTCAAACTTGAGCAAATCGTACAGCCCGATGAACTCACCCGCAGTTGGGTAAGCCTGGGCTATGAACCCGTCAACACCGTGATCTCGCCCGGCCAGTTTGCCCGCCGCGGTGGCATCCTGGATATCTGGCCGGCAGCCGAGGCACGGCCCACGCGCCTCGAATTTTTTGGCGACGAGATAGACACCCTGCGCCACTTCGACCCCTCCACACAGCGCACCAGTGAGACCATAGCGCGCTTGCTCATCACCCCGGCGCGCGAATTTGTGGAACGTGAAGCGTCTCTCAAAGCTGAAAGCGACCAACCCACCGAATATCATATTCCCCTGTTGCACCCCACCCCGGCCAGCCTGCTCGATTATCTGCCGGGCAACGCCCTGGTGCTGATCGAAAACCGGGAAACCGTGTTCAGCACGATCACTGAACAGGAAGAACAGGCCGTGGCCTTACGCAAGGATTACATTGAAGATGGCACGCTGCCCGAAGATTTCCCCATCCCTTATTTGAGCCTCGACCAGATTCAGGATTCCCTGCCTGAGGTCCGCACCCTGGAACTTGGGCCGGTTTCCGCATTATCAATAGTGGCACAGCAGGCTGCGCCCCTACTGGCCCAAAAATTTTCCCCCAACCCGCGTTTTGGCGGCCAACTCCGCCAGGTGATGGAGCATCTTTCACAGCAGGCCAGCCAGGGCGACTCTCTAATACTGGTCTCGCGGCAAATTTCCAGATTGGAGGAACTCTGGGGGGAACAGTATCACCCCCAAATTCCAGTTAAACATCCACCCCAATTTGTCAAAGGTTCCCTGGGGGATGGCTGGATGCTCAGCGAGGATTCCGGTTCCCATCTGCATCTGCTGACGGATGGTGAAATCTTCGGCTGGCGGCGTCCCCAACCGCGGCAGCGCCATCGCACGATAGCCGAGGCCCCCGAATCCGCTTATGCGGATTTCAAACCCGGCGATTGGGTGGTGCATGTCGATCACGGGGTGGGTCGGTTTGTGGGGATGGTGCGGCGCACCATCGAGCGCGCCGAGCGCGAATATCTGTGCCTGAAATATGCCGATAGCGACCAGCTTTTCGTGCCCGTGCATCAGGCCGACCGGTTGACCCGCTATGTGGGGCCGGATGGGCGCGAACCCAGCCCGACGCGCTTGGGCAGCCCGCAATGGGCCAATGCCAAAAGCAAGGTCAAAGAGGCCGTGGAGGAGATGGCCGAGGAATTGTTAGAGTTATATGCCCAACGCAACGTGGTGGAAGGCCACGCTTTCAATGAAGATACCCCCTGGCAGGCCGAACTGGAGGGCAGTTTCCCTTACATTGAAACCGATGATCAACTGCGCGTGCTGGCTGATGTGAAACGCGATATGGAGGCCCCGCGCCCCATGGACCGGCTGGTGTGCGGCGATGTGGGCTTCGGCAAAACCGAAATTGCCCTGCGCGCGGCCTTCAAAGCTGTGATGGATGGCAAGCAGGTGGCTTTGTTGGTGCCCACTACGGTGCTGGCGCAGCAACATTACCAAACTTTCCGCGACCGCATGGCCGCCTTCCCGGTGGTAGTGGAGATGCTCTCGCGCTTTCGCACGCCGCAGCAACAGCGCAAAATTCTCTACAAGCTGGCGCAAGGAGGGGTGGATATCCTAATCGGCACGCACCGGCTGTTTTCGAGCGATGTGATTTTCAAGGATTTAGGGTTGCTCATCATTGATGAGGAGCAACGTTTTGGGGTGACTCACAAGGAATCCCTGAAGAAGATGCGCACCGAAGTGGATGTGCTAACCATGACGGCCACACCCATCCCGCGCACGCTTTACATGACCCTGACCGGGGTGCGCGATATTTCTACGATTACCACGCCCCCGGAGGAGCGCCTGCCGATCATCACGCATGTAGGGCCGTATAACCCGCGCCTGGTACGGCGGGCGGTGCTACGCGAGTTGGAGCGCGGCGGGCAAATCTTCTTTGTGCATAACCGGGTGCAGACTATTTTGGGGATGCGCGGCCACCTTGAGGGGTTGGTGCCCGAAGCGCGCATCGGCGTGGCCCACGGGCAAATGCCTGAGACTGAACTCTCGACGCGTATGGATGAATTCAGTGAGGGCAAAATCGACATTTTGCTTTCGACTTCAATTATTGAATCTGGGTTGGATATTCCCAATGCCAACACGTTGATCATCGACCGGGCCGATACCTTCGGGCTGGCGCAACTTTATCAATTGCGCGGGCGCGTGGGGCGCGGGGCACAGCGGGCGTATGCCTATTTCTTCAAACACGCCAAGCGCAAGCCCACCGTGGAGGGTGCGGAGCGCCTGGAAACTCTGGCCGAGAACACGCAACTGGGGGCGGGCTTCAACATCGCCATGCGTGACCTGGAAATCCGTGGGGCCGGGGATATTTTGGGGGCGCGGCAGCACGGGCATGTGGCTGCGGTGGGTTTTCACCTTTACACGCGGCTGTTAGCAGAATCCGTCAAACGTTTACGGGCTGAGAGCGGGCAACCCTTGGATAAAGATACGCTGGCGTTCAGCGTGCACCGTCCATTAGTGGCGGTAGAATTACCCCTGGATACGAACATCCCGCCTGATTACATCCCCGATCAAAATATCCGTCTGGGGCTGTACCGGCGTATGGCCGATTTGGCAGCCTTGGATGAGATCGAGGCTCTGGCCGCTGAATTTGGGGATCGCTTTGGGCCACTGCCGGAATCGGTCTCGAATTTGCTGTATCAGATGCGCATCAAGCTTTTGGCGGGGCAAGCGGGGCTGACTAGCATCAGCATGGAGGGGAACCAGATGGTGCTGAGGTTCCCTGAGGGGGTGGTACCACCTGAAAGACCCGATTTGCACTCCCGGGTTCGAGTGGGAAAATCCGCTTATTGGGTGCGGTTTGATCCCGATGGCCGGGAATGGCCGGGGTTGTTGGCTGACATCCTGGAGAAACTATCCCTTTCCCAGTCACAAATTACGCTGCCTGCTGCGTGATCAAGAAGCAATTTGCAACCCAGGCATTCTAAAAGCTCCATGAGAAAAGTGATTTTCCTAACAAATTTTAGGGTATCTTTCTTTGACATATCGCAATGCGGCTAGTATAATCACCCTTCGGCTAAGCAGCCGAATTTGTATTTTATGCACGTGGAGAGTGGCATTATGGAAGCTGAAGTAAAAACCCCCGAGAATATTGATGAGATCGAGCGCAAAGATAAACTTACGGGAACCGTAGTGAAGACAATGTTGGGGGGCGCAGTGGTTGATTTCGGGATGGGGATCCCTGGTTTTGTACACATTTCACAACTTCAGAGCGAAAAGGTGAATAAGGTTGAAGATGTAGTTCAAGTCGGTCAGAGTGTAGATGTCTGGGTGAAACGGGTTTCGCCGAAAAAAGACCGGGTTGAACTAACCATGATCAAACCGCTGGCATTAGAGTGGCGCGACATCAAAGAGGGGATGGCTGTCAAAGGTACGGTTTCGCATCTTGAAAAATACGGCGCATTTGTTGAAATTGGCGCAGAACGCCCCGGGTTGGTTCACATCAGTGAGTTGGCGCATGGTTACATTCGCACCCCTGGTGAAGCAGTCTCGGAAGGCGACGAAATCGAAGTAAAAGTTTTGAGTGTCAACCGCCGCAAAAAACAGATTAAGCTGAGCGTAAAAGCTTTATTGGAAGACCCCGAAAAAGTGACCAAAGAAGCCGTCCAGGAATTTCAGGAACAAGAAGATGACAAACCCGTTCCGACCGCGATGGAAGTTGCCATCCGCGAAGCCATGGAACGCTCAAAGCAAGAGAACACTTCAACCAGCAAGCCCAAAAAGGGTCAGGCCAGCAACAATGAATTGGAAGATATTTTCTCACGCACCCTGAACAAGAAAGTCAAAACGGCTGCTGAGTAAAATTGAATTGCAGATTAATCAACACACCCCGCACTTGAGTGCGGGGTGTGTTTTATTTCTTGGAGGATAAGTAAGGTTCACTCAATGTAAATTTCTACGTGCTCGCCATCTTCTTCGTCGATAACTTCCACAATTTTGCCATCTGCGCCGGAGCGCAAAATTTCGGATAGTTCACCCAGGTCGATTCCTTCCATCTCAGGGGCAAATTGAGCGCCTACTCGCAAGCCCCAATCCATGAGGCTGATGGGCAAATTGACCATAGCCTTCATTTTGCCGGTCTTTGAATCTGAAACCCGGACTCGGAACCATTGGGCTTCGCCAGTTCTACGGGGAACAACTGCCTTTGGTCCTTTTACAGGGGGTTCCGGATCGACCGAGGTCAGCAATTTGGCACCTTCTTCAGCGCTGATCTTGCCGGTTTCGATCATTTTCAAAATTAACATGCGTTCATTGGTTGTGTTCATTTTCGACTCCTTTCTATTTTACATAAATATTTCTGATAGCAATTATCGAATGAGATCTGCTTCGCTGGGCAAACTCAATCATCCGTTTCGATGTAAAACTGGATGCCGGTTGAAGCGCTTTTGTTCTGCCAGGCACTTCTTATTCGTGCCAGTGCGCCACCGAGAAATCTCTCCAGTTTTGAAACCAACCCCTTCTCAGATGGATTGGCGGCTGCTTTTGGGCTATTGTTTTCATTCTCTAACATTTTCTCACCTTGATATTTTCAATAACCTATTTGAATTTACATCTACATTATACATATTATTTAAACTTTGTCAACACTTTTTATTAAAATTATGTATCCAAATATCAATATTCTTATACTTTACTTTAATTACTGCATGCAACAGCTATTAAATCCAAAACAAAATATCCCGCTGGGGTTTTCAACGGGATATTTTTCAGGTAACAATTGAGGTTTTACGCAAACGGCAGATCAGCAACTCTGGCAGGGATGCTTGCACCGGAAGCGCTAGAAATTACCAGATTCGATCCAGGCTCAGCGTGAGGACGGCGCACCACTCCCAATGCAATGTGCCCAAAACGCGGCGACTGGGCCACGGAGGTTACCGTACCAACGGATTTTGCATCCACCAAAATAGAGGCCCCTACCCTAACCCTTTCGTCCACCTTCAAACCCACCAAATGCTTGGTGATCTTATCGTAGGTGACCTGGCGCGCGATGATCTCTTGTCCCGTGTAACAACCCTTGGAACCCGAGATCATTTTTTGCAATCCGACTTCTAAAGGTGTGTAATCGGAGATTAACTCAGCGGAAGTTCCTGGTTCCCCGGATTCGACGCGCAGAATTTCAAAGGTTTCCACATCCAAAGGTTGTGCATCTCTCTGGGATAAAGCTGCCAACCAAAAATCCAGAGAGGCGGGTGGCAACAGCAAATGATAATTGACCGCGGCAAAAATTTCCCGTGCAATCACAATCACCCTTTGATCATCAATTTCGGCAGTGGAGAGATGATTTAATGGCGGCGGCTGAATCCCTAACGATTCGAGGATAACCTGGGCTTGTGGACCAACGACAAATACCTGCGAATATCCCGCACTGGCATCCGTAACTGTAACTTGATCTGAGAAAAAAATACGGCTACGTAAAAATTTGGCGGTTTGTTCCTGTCTTCCGGGCAGCGGGATTACTCCGAGAAATTCACCTTCATCTAGTAAACACAG
>DOTA01000525.1 GCA_003513015.1 Chloroflexota bacterium | reverse complement strand
CCCAGTTTGCGGTGATCCCGTTTTTTGGCTTCTTCCAGCATTTGTAGGTAGTCCTTCAAATCCTGGGGTTTTTCCCAGGCCGTGCCGTAGATGCGCTGAAGCTGCGGGTTATTCTCATCGCCGCGCCAGTAAGCCCCGGCGATGCTCATCAGCTTAATCGCCGAGGGGTTGATCTGCCCGGTATTCTCCACGTGCGGGCCGCGGCACAAATCCGTAAAGCTGGCGTGGGAATAGAAAGAGATGTCGGGTTTCTCATCGAGGGGGTTGCCGTATTCATCGGAGCCGCCCTGTTCCAATCCTTCGATCAGTTCGATTTTGTAAGGCTGGCCGACGAAGACTTTTTTGGCTTCTTCGGCGCTGACCACTTTCTTTTCAAAGGGGTGTTTACCGCTGATGATCTGGCGCATGCGTTTTTCGATGGCTTTGAGATCTTCGGGCGTGAGGTTGCGCGGCAGATCGAAATCGTAATAGAAACCGTTTTCGATGGGTGGCCCGATGGCGATTTTGGCTTCGCCCGGCTCGAACAACTCCATCACAGCCTGGGCCATGATATGCGCCGCTGAGTGGCGGATGCGGTAGAGTTGTGATTCTTCATATTTTTCTTGAATTTGCTCGTTCATTTTTTATCTCCAGTTGATGGTTGGAAGTTGATAGTTGATAGTTGGTAGTTGTTAGCAGGCAGCATTCAGCTTGCCGTTTGCAGCTTGAAGCTTGCAGCTCATAGTCAAAAAACACCCTCGGGAGGGTTTGAAAAAGGAGTAGTGCTGCTTGTTGTTCATATTTTCTCCAGATTTAGCTATTAGCTTGCCACTTAAACAAAAAACTCTCGCCCAATTCCGGGGCGAGAGCATCTAATCTCACGCGGTTCCACCCGAATTTGCCCTGTTATTCTTTGCTGCACACTTCGACAAACTCAGTGTGCTGTGTGGGCATCTTCTTGGGGCCGATAACGGGGCCAACCGTTCCTCTTACTCGCAATTTGCTTTCAGAATTTCGCTCGTGGGTGGTTTTCACTGGGGGCACCTGGGGGAGATTTTCAGCCGGTGATCTCCGTTTGCTGTCGGGTGCGGGGCCAATTACTCGTCCCGGTCATCGCGTTTCGATATTCGTATGTCATTATTATAAGACGCTTTGACGAAGTGTCAAGCATGACATAGAAATTCAGACCAAATTAGTCGCAATCAATAAATTTAAAAGATGTAAAAAACAAAGATAAACGGGAATCAACAAAGATTTTGGTCTAATTTTGGATCTCTGTTCATCCCCGGCGAATTTGTTGACAAAGGGCTGTGATGAATTTTTGCGAAGATATTGCCCGCAAGGTGCCTTAATGGCCATAGAATTGTTATAATTTCACTTCTCACTCACTATTCACACGAGGCCATCATGGAAAGCACTACCAAAACCGATTTCTCCCCCGAAACCATTGTAAAACTGGTCAAAGCCCAATTTGGGGCTGATGCCCAAATTGCCAAAATCAAACCCCTGACCGCGGGCTGGTTCAACACCGCCTATGAAATTGAATTCGCGGACGAGCATCCCGCGGCTGTCCTGCGCATCGCACCGCATCCCCAACAGCGTTTGCTGACCTATGAAAATGAGATGATGCGCAAAGAACTGCTAATTTATGAAACCCTGCAACAAGCGAATGTGATTCCCATCCCGCGCTTGCTGGGGGCCGATACCAGCCGCACGCTCATCGAACGCGATTATATGTTCATTGAGCGCTACTCGGGCCGGCCGCTCGAAGAAATCAAAGATCAACTTTCCCCCGAGGCGCTCGACTCGATTCGCTATCAGATTGGCCGCATTGCCGCGGCAATGCACGCCATCCGAAATGATACATTCGGCTACTTCGGGGATGGCCCCGGTGCCGGGTCGGCCACCTGGCGAGAGGCTTTTGGCGCTTTTGTCGAGACCTTGTTGCAGGATGGCGAAACCCTGGGCGTGGAACTGCCCCTGCCCTACGACAAAATCTGGGGGTTGTTCCGGCAGCAGGCGCACACCCTGGATGAAATCCAAAAACCCGCCCTGGTTCACTGGGATTTGTGGCCCGTGAACATCTTTGTGATCGAGAAAAATGGAAAATTCGAGGTAGAAGGCATTATTGATTGGGAGCGCGCCTACTGGGGCGACCCCGAATCTGAGCCATCCATCGCCATACGGATGTACGGCGAGGCCTTCTACCAGGGCTACGGCCGAGAGCTGGCCTCCAGCCAAAACGCGGCCACCCGGCGCAAACTGTATCAGCTTTATTTGCTGCTGGTCATGAAAATTGAAGCCAAAGTGCGCTTCGAAACGGCTGAACATTTGGGTTGGGTTCAAACGGAATTGGCGAAAATGTTAGAAAATTTTACTCAGGTTTAACCCCGCTTTGACAGGGCTGCAACTACCCCCGGATTTAGGCCTGCCAGCCCTCCTCGAAAGTTAACCCAGTTTGAATATTTAGCCGTTAAATCGGCGAGAGCCGGGTTCGCCAATCCCGGCTCTCTCTAAGGAGGAGAAGAAGAGAAATCGCCCTTCATG
>DOTA01000468.1 GCA_003513015.1 Chloroflexota bacterium | reverse complement strand
ATCTCGCGCGTGCGTTCGTAGATGGCCATCATCATGGTATTGGCCACGCCCAGGGTCGCCACCAGCAGTGCCAGGCCTCCTACCGACCCGAGCAGGGCTTGCATGACAGCCAATACCCGATTAGCGAGTTCAAGGATGGTTCCCAGTGACTGTGCTTCCAGGTTCCTGCTCGCGGCATTCTCGAGCACACTTGGCACAGCCAGCTGGTCAACGGCGCGTACTACCAGCATGTCATAGCCGTCTGTGGACAAAGTGTCTGGGCGGCCATACCACCAGGCTTTGATCTCGATGCGTTCTTGCAAGCCCAAATCAGCGGATGAATAGCCATGACTATTTTGAACGCCAATCACGGTTGTGGTGAAATCGCGGGTTTCGCCGCGCGGCAAACGCACGGTGAGCGTAACCGCTTGGCCGACCAGATCGGCGTAATCACCGCCGGTTTTGGCCAACAACTCATCCGCCAAACCAACCAGGATCACCATACCTGCGGTATCACCTTCCCCTAAGGGATTACCGGCCAACATTTCGGGTGTCGCGAGATCTCCCATCATACCTGGCGGGCCACCACCAAAATTGCTGGCTAAACGCAGCGGCAGAGTCTGGTCTCCCAGGGTCAGGCTGACTTCCATGTTGGAAGGTAAGTTCAAGACGGGCGTAGCCGACTCTACTTCGGGCATGGCCCTGAACGCAGCCACCATCTCGGGGGTCAGCGGCACCAGAGGTTCGGCAAAACCGAAGGGGTCAAAAGCCGCGTCTTCTTCGGGAAACGTTGGGGAGATGATGACATTTTCCAGACCCAGGGCGGCGAAATTGCGGTTGACTTCGGCTTGTACGCCCACCCCAAAGGAGACCATGGCCACCAAAGTGACGATCCCAATGACCACCCCGGCGGAGGTCAAAATATTGCGCACCGGGCGGCGGCGCAAGTTGCCAAAGGCGCTGCGCAGCAGGTCTTTGAGGGCTAAACTGCCATTGGATTTGGTTTTGGCGCGGTTTTCTGAGGTTGCAGGGGAAGCTTCTTTTAACGGCGACCCCTCTAAAATTTCTATTTTGGAAATCTGCCCATCCCGCAAGTGCACAATGCGATCTGCATAGGCGGCTACTTCCAAATCGTGGGTCACGATGATCAGAGTCACACCGCGTTCAGCATTCAGTTCCCGAAGCAAGTCCATCACCTCGGCACCTGTAGATGAATCCAGATTGCCGGTGGGTTCATCCGCTAGAATGATCTGAGGGTGGTTAATCAGGGCACGCGCAATGGCCGCCCGTTGCTGCTCTCCGCCCGACATTTCGGTGGGACGGTGATGCAGGCGGTGGCCTAAGCCAACCCGCTGGAGCAAAGCTTCGGCCTGCTGATTGCGTTCAGCCAGGGGCACGCCGCCCAACATCAAGGGCAGGGCCACATTTTCCAGGGCGCTGAGGGTGGGCAGCAGATTGAAGGTTTGAAAAATGAAACCAATTTTATGTCTCCTCAAGCGAGTGAGTTCTTCCTCGCTGGCGGCTTGCAGGGCGATGCCTTGGGCGTTGATCTCGCCACTAGAGGGGTGATCCAGGCCACCCAACAGATGCAGCAGGGTCGATTTGCCGGAACCAGAAGGACCGACCAGGGCCACGAATTCACCCTGGTCGATTTCCAGATTGATATTTTTTAACGCGTCAACCTCGGCACTGCCCAGGTGATACTGGCGGCAGACGTTGACGAATTGGATGGCGGTGCTCATTTATTGGAGAGATTCAGCAATGCTCAAGGCCTGCTCGGGGGTCAGATCACCGGCGATGGAGTAAAAGAGATCGCCTTCGGTCCAGGTGAGTAAAACCTGGGCGCCATCTGCGGAAACCAACATGTTCCCGCTGGTGCCGCGCACTTCAACGGGCTGACTCTCGCTAGAAGGTGTCCGCGCTTCAGCGGCATTTTCGCTGAGCAGGCCCTGGGCCACACTGAAGGACCCGCCCTCGGGCAGGGTGTAACGCTGCACGGTGGCACCGCGCACATCGAGGATGTCTACCAAGGTGGCACCGGGAGGGGTTGCCGCAGGGGTCAGGAATGCAAATTCCGAGGAGGCCGCGGCTTGTTCCAGCGTGAGGGATTGGGGTTGCAGATCGGCAAAGGTGACGATTTCAGCCCCATCGGGAATCTCGAAAGTAAAGCGCGCCTCATCCACTCCGGCATTGACTTCTAATTCCAAGACCGTGGCGCTGAATTCGCCCAGGCTGCCACCCGTGTAGGAGACGGCCAGGGGCAGATGGCTGGCTTGCCCAATCCACAAGTTGAGCAAGCCGCCCACGGCAAGATATTCTGCGGGCATTTGTTCGGGAATCGGTTCCAGCTTGAGTTGGCTGGCGGTTTCACCTGCCAGGGCCTCGCTGCCAGATTTGCTGGCGTTGAAATATTCCAGCAATTTGGCAACAGCTTCCTCGGCGTTTTGAGGAGCGGCGTACTGGCTATCTGCGGGGTTGGCTGGATGCCCCTCGCTGAACTGGCCGAATTTACCCGCCAACATCTCGTTTTCTGCCATCAGGGTCTGGGCTTCTGCGGGGGTACCCACAAAAACTTTATTTTCGGCGGGAGAATAGGCCCACAAGGTCGCGCCATCACTAACAATCACGGCTCCCTGGGCTTGGGCTNNACAACGGCATGCCCGTCCGTGATGGTTTGGGCCGTTTCGAGGGTCTGCACGAGCAAATCCTGGGCAGAGGTTTGCATTAAGACAAAGCCACTGACCAAAGCGGCCATTAAAACCACCACACCAATAAAAATCCATAGGTTTCTTTTTCTGTTCATTTGTAAACTCCTTTATTACCTAATCCTATTGTAGCGGAATATTGTGAGTTAATTCTGGAGATCACTTAAATATTCGATGAGCATAATGCTTGTGGCTACATCTCTAAAACGCAGCCCAAATAGATTTATGACAAAACTACCCAAGATTATTCTGGTTCTATCGTTTTTAACGGGAAATTTTTTCAACACGAAGGACACCAAGGTCACAAAGGTAAAAAGGCAGGTCAATCCACCCCTTCGTGTACTTCGTGCCCTTGGTGTTTAACCGCTTTCGCGTTGATTACGGGAGCGCCAAATCTTTTAGAATCTCGTGCCACAGGAGCGCAACGTATGGGCCAGGAAATGCCGATCTTCACCAAATCGTTCGGTTTTCTCAGTTGGCTGCTGCCCATGACCAATCATTTCCCCTAAATCCACCGACAGACCTTCACGCATCGCCTGATCATATCCGGTTTACCGGGTAAACCAATTTGGTGACTTTGGTATCATCAGGCAGCAGGTTGGTAATCTACGGTAGAGATGGCCACCACAAAATCCATTATTTCTCACAAAAAAATAGTTTTAGAATTTGCGCGACCATTCCTTTGGCCAGCGTTCGATGACCACTTTTTTCTGTGTAAAGAACTCAACCGCATCCATGCCCTGGCCATGCATGTCACCGAAAAACGACTCCTTCCAACCACTGAACGGGAAGAAAGCCATCGGCGCGGCTACACCGATGTTGATCCCGATGTTACCGGCCTCCACTTCGTAACGGAACTTACGCGCCGCTAATCCGGAGGATGTAAACAAACTGGCTTGATTTCCATAGGCATGGCTGTTCGCCAATTTTATGGCCTCATCAATCGTATTGACGTGCATCATGCTCAATACCGGTCCGAAGATCTCCGTCTTCCAGATTTCGCTGCCAGGTTGAACATCCGCCAACACGGTTGGGCGGACGAACGAACCACTTTCGTACCCTTTGATCGTTGTTCCACGCCCATCAACCAGTGCGGTGGCACCTTCTTTGGCCCCCAGACCGATCAGTTGTTCGACGCGCTCCTTGCTAATCTGGCTGATGACCGGGCCCATCTGAACACCATCGTCAAGTCCATAGCCGACCACACGGCTTGAAGCCGCGTCACAAATCAGTTCGGTAAAAGTATTGCGTGCTTCGGCAACCGTCACAGCTAGCGAGACTGCCAGGCAGCGTTGACCTGCGCAGCCGAAAGCCGAATCAGCGATGATATTAGTTGCCATCTCCATATTGGCATCCGGCAAGATGATGACCGGATTCTTAGCCCCGCCCTGGGCTTGTACACGTTTCCCGTTTTCTGCGGCGCGGCGATAAATGTACTGCGCTACGTTGGTCGAACCAACAAACGTGATCGCCCGAATTGCGGGGTGATCGAGGATCGCATCTACGGCATCTTTTGAACCATTGACCAAGTTGATAACTCCCTTTGGGAAACCAACTTGCTCGATCAACCTAAATATCAACTGCATGGTCATGGATACTTTTTCAGAAGGTTTGATAATGTAAGTGTTGCCGGTTGCCAGTGCATAAGGCAGATACCAGAAAGGTATCATTCCGGGGAAGTTGAACGGTGCAATGGTTGCGCACACGCCCAAAGGCTGACGCAGCATGATTTCGTCAATGCCCGGAGCAATATCTTCCGAAATCTCGCCTTTCATCATCATCGGCATACCGCAGGCCACTTCCACATTTTCGATAGCGCGCACCATTTCGGCTTTGGCTTCATCGAGAGTCTTGCCACATTCAATAGTGATCGTACGCCCAATTTCGTCTATGTTGGCTTTCAGCAAATCGCGCAATCTAAACAAATATTGAATGCGGTCCTGTGCTGGTGTAGCCCGCCAGGCGGGAAATGCTGTTGCTGCGGCTTTTGCCGCGGCAGCCACTTCTACATCCCCACATAAAGGGGTCTCCGCGATCACTTCACCCGTTGCTGGGTTGATGACATTAGCATATTCGCTCACTGTAGGCTCAAGCCATTCGCCGTTGATATAGTTGATGATTTTCATGTTTATTTTTCAACTCCTAAAAGATATAATTTTTTTCTCTGGGGCATGCCAAGAAAACTCATTTCCGCACCTGAGTGCATATTTTGTCGCTTTCGCAACGTCGATCATTACAAGTATACAGTCATCTATCAAAGATTCAGGAGCAAAACCCGTTCTGGCAAGAATTAGGCTTCCGTTACGGCTCCTGCTCACAAATGTTCATGCGTGCAGAGTGCCAATGGCTCTTTGTGTATTGTATTTGCATATTGTAATCAATCTGAATATCAGGAAACAAATGATCGTTTACGCGCGATTACCCGCTTGACCGCGGACACAATATCTTCCACGCTTAGCCCGCTGGCATCCATGAGTGATTCGGTGTCGGGGCCTGTTTGGGCAAACGTATCGTTGAGTCCAACCGCTTCCATCGGAACAGGGTATTCGCTTGCGAGCGTTTCAGCCACCGCACTTGCCAGCCCACCAATGATGGAATGATCTTCTGCCGTCACGAGCGCGCCCGTTTCGCGCGCCGCCTGGCGCAAGATATCTTTATCAATGGGTTTGATGGTTGACATGGAAATCAAACGTACGTCAATGCCTTGACTCGCCAGAGACTCGACCGCCGCCAGGCAACGCCCAGCAATGTAACCCGAAGCGACCAGCGTTACATCGCCTCCATTTCGGATCAATGTCCCTTTGCCAATTTGCAGTTGATGGTCTGTTTTGAACACCTCAGGCACCGAGGCACGGCTGATCCGCATGTAAACGGGTCCGTTATATTCGGCGATCAACCTCACCATTTGGGCGGCTTCCAGGTTATCGGCAGGAGTTACGATTGCAAGATTAGGCATGGCCCTCATCACCGCCACATCATTGACGGCAAAATGGGTGGGGCCATCCTTATAATCCGACAGACCCGCGTAGCCGCCGATCAACTTGACGTTCGCTCCCGCATACGCCACGCAGGTGCGAATTTGTTCACAGGCCCGCAACGTCAATAAGGCCGCAAACGTGCTAACAAAGGGGATCTTGCCTGTCAATGCCATGCCCACGCCCACATCTACCATGGAGGCTTCAGTCACACCCATGTTGAAAAACCGCGTCGGAAATTTCTTTGCAAAATACGATGTGAGAGTTGAGGAAGATACATCCGCATCCAGCACAACCACATCGGGATTGACTTCGCCATATTCAGCCAGCGCCAA
>DOTA01000306.1 GCA_003513015.1 Chloroflexota bacterium | reverse complement strand
CGCAGGGCTTCAATGGCCGATTCCATTGAACCGTGCGCTGTAAGCATGATGATCTGCATATCCGGCGAAATTTCTATGGCTCTTTGCATCACTTCAACGCCATCCATACCGGGCATCCGAATATCCAGCAGCATCAAATCATAGTTTTTATTGGCCAGTAATTTCAGCGCTTTTGGGCCATCTTCAGCCGCATCCACATCGTAACCTTCCAGGCGCAAAATATCCGCCAGGGACTTCCGAGCAGCTTTTTCATCATCTACAACAAGAATTTTTATTGTCATATTCACCAACAACCTTTCATTTGAACTTATTGTATAACAAAAATGCAGACCCTACAAACCTAACGCGTTAAATAAGCAGGAAGTTGCACTTTGAAGCAGGCACCGTTTTCATACTCTGTCACCAAAGATAGAGAACCTCCGTGGGCTGTCACCACACCATAGCTGATGGTCAGACCCAAGCCCAACCCCTTTTCTTTTGAACTGACAAAGGGATCGAAAATTTCATCTGGATTTTCAAGGGCAATCCCGGGGCCGGTATCAGCCACCAAAATTGAAACATGATCCCCTTCTGATTGCGTGGTGATTACCAGTTCGCCGCCGGAGGGCATCACCTCGATGGCATTCAAAAACAAGTTGAAAAAAACTTGTTGAAGTTGGTTTGCAACCGCTACCACCGGCGGTAAATCCGGCGCATATTCCCTTTGAACGACAATCTGATAATCAGAAAATTGTGCATCCAAAAGTTTGATAACTTTTTCGATCAAAGAATTGATATCCGTAGGCTTGCGGTCTAATGCGCTTGGGCGGTAAAAATCAAGCATCTGCCGCACGGTATGCATCAAGCGTTCCAACTCTTCGCTGGCCAATTCAAGATATTCCTGCCGATCCGCATCGGACAATTCTTGCCTGCCAGCCAGGTGCAAGCAATTACGAACTGAGTGCAAAGGGTTATTAATTTCGTGCGCAATCGAAGCCGTTAAACGGCCCACTGCGGCCATTTTTTCAGCCTGAACCAGGGCTTGCTGCGAAGCTTCAACCTGCAAGATGCGTTTTTGCAATTCGTCATAAAGTTGAGCGTTTTCCAGGGCCGCCACTGCCTGGCGCGATAATATCCGCAATGTTTCCATTTCCGATTCGTTGAAATCCGCTTCTCCAAGCTGGCGGGAGGCAAATAAAAACTGATAATCGAACGGCATAATAACAAAATGACCGAGTTGGTGGGCAATCATTTCAGATTGAATTTGAGGGTTTTGGATGACCTCCGGAGAAATCATCTCACCCTCAGGCAGGGAGTAACTGCTCAAATCGAAGTTTTCACCTTGCTGAGAGATTTGCTGCCAGGTTTGTTTGTTCGAATCACGCTGATAAAAACTCACATGCGCGCACTTCAAATGCTGGCGCACAACATCCATCAGGCGCGTACGCAAAAGTGCTGGTGATTTTTCAGCAAAAAGTGATTCGGTAATCTCAAACAGGGGGCGCAAAGCCTGCAAGCGTTGCACTTCGCGCTCGCGTTGACGGTTGCGCAAAGCCTGCTCAACGCTTTGAACTAGTTCTGAGCCAGAAAATGGCTTCAAAATCATGCCATCAGCACCCTGATGCAGCGATTCAACCGCGGTTTCAACCGTGCCATATCCGGTCATAATCACAACAGCCAGATCAGGTTGCTGCTCTCGGGCCATTTTCAACAATTCAAATCCATCCATTTGCGGCATGCGGATATCCGCCAATAACAGATCGATTTTTTGAGTTTTGAGAATTTCGATCCCTGTCAAAGGCTGGTTGACGGTTTGTACTTGAAAGCCGCTGCGCGTTAGAAAGCGATCACACAGACGCGTTACGCCAACTTCATCATCCACAACCAACACTTGAGCACCTGCAAATAAACTTTTCATCGAATTAAATCAGCGCCTTATTGCTTTGAATTGGCAGCCAAACCGTGAAAGTGCTGCCTTTTCCCGGTTTGCTATCAACATCGATGATGCCGCCGTGATCGGTGATGATTCCATAACTGACGGACAGCCCCAGGCCGGTGCCTTCTCCTGGCGGTCGAGTAGTGAAAAAGGGTTCGAAGAGACGCCCCATGTTTTCCGGCATAATTCCCAGACCCGTATCCCGAATTCGCATCGTCACTCCTTGAACATCTGCGTGGGCCTCGGGCCGGGTTTCAATTTGGAGGGTTCCCCCGCGCGGCATGGCGTGGATAGCATTATGCACCAGATTGAGCAAGACTTGTTTAATTTGATCGCGGTCCGCTTGAATCCAGGGTAAATTTTCCTGCAAATTCGTTTTTAATTCAATGCCACTAGTATGCAGGAGATGATGGACCAGGGCAATTACATCACCCACCAAATCGTTTACATCCGCGCGCACCCGGAATCCATCTCCGGGGCGAGAAAAATCTAAAAGGCGGCGCACCACTTCCCTCGCCCGGCGGGCCTCCTTGAGGACCAACTCCAAATCTGTGCGATACAGGCTATCTTCCGGCAAATCATCCAAAACCAATTCCACAAATCCCGCTACAGTTGTCAGGGGGTTGTTCAACTCGTGCGCCACCCCGGCCGATAACTCACCCACAGCCGCCAAGCGGGCAGAACGCACCAAACGGTCTTTGGCAAGCCTTTCGGCTTTCATCAGGGTTTGAAGTTCCTGATATAAGCGCGCATTCCGCACCGAAACCGCCACCTGCGGGGCTAACAATTCGAGCAAGCGAATATCATCCGCATCAAAACCGCGGTTGGGTTCATCGTGGATGATCGTCAACGTGCCAATTACCTGGCCTTTATATTTTAGCGGCACACCTGCCACAGCCGTGAAAGGTGCCGGATTACCCAGTTGCAAGCTGCCAGCCCAGGTATCATAATCATCAACCGCCAGCGTTTGGCCTTTAACCGCCATCGTCCCCGCGATGCCATGATTGAAGGGGATCACCAAACCTTTGGAGTAACCTTCCCAGGGGTTTTCGGAAACCATGATTTCAACCGTCTGGTTTTCCGCATTCACCAGCCCGAGTTCTGCGCCTTTCGCGCCCACCAGTTCGCGCGCCCGGTTCGTGACACGGGTTAGCAATGTATCCAGATCAAGATCGGCACTAATATCCAGGGCAGTTTCTCGCACCGCCTGCAAATGCCGTAAATTAACGCTCAAGCGCTGGTAGCTGCGGGCATTAATCATCACGCTGGAAAGCACACCGGCCAATGATTCCAACACCAGCAGATCATTTTCGGTAAAGGCGTCTTTGTGGGATTTTTCCACGATTAGCACGCCAAAGATGAGATCGTGCTCCTTGAGAGGCACGCACATTTCAGAGCATCCCTGCCACCCTGGAAGGGAGGTATAGACCGGATTTTGGCTGGTATCGTTCACCAGGCGGCTGATCCCATCTCGACAGACCTCGCCCGCAATCCCCACTTCGATTGGTTTTGACAGGCCCCGCATAATTTCAGAGGAAACCTCGCCCCCCACGCCTTCGATTCTCAGATTCTCACCCTTTTCATCCACTAAAATTACCAGGGCTAATTCAAAAGTGAAGCGTTCAGCCATCAATTCAGCCGCCACCTGGGCAATTTCGGGGATGTGTGTCAAACCCACCACGCCTTGAACCACCTGATGGATCATATCCAGGTTTCGGGCACGTTGGCGAGTTTCTTCATGCAGACGAATATTTTCGATCAACCCAGCCAACTGGCTGGCCATGACCACCAGCAATTGTTCATCCCGCAATGAAAAGGCATCAGGCTCCGTGGATTGAAGATCTAAAACTCCGATGATATTGCCGCGATATTTTAGCGGCACCGTTAATTCGGAGCGCACACCTTTGGTGTACTCATAATATCTGGCAGCGGTGGAAACATCACCGGTGCGTGCAGGCAGACCACTCTCGACCACAGACCCTGATAAACTCGATTCCACAGGGACGGTGAAAGGGTTTGACCTTGGATCGCTTAACCCAAACTCGTGCAGGGTCTTTCGGTTTTTGGAAAGCAACAGAATTGAAACAAATTCCGTGCCAAAAATGCGCTTTAAGCGATAAATAATCCGGGCTGCCACTTCATCAGCATTCATACTAATCGAGGCCGCCGAAGCCAATTCATTTAGCAGAGCCATTTTTTCAAGCTGCATCGAAGCTTCCGCCAGAGCCATGGAGGTTTCGATCACCGGGGATAAATGGGTGGCAATGATGGTAGCTTGTTCGGCGTTTTGCGAGCTAAATGCCCCGGGTTGATTCGATAAGAAGAAAAGCACCCCAATGACCCGCCTACCAACCCACAACGGCACCCCCATCCAGGAACCGCCATCAACTGGATGCCTGACCATTAGGGGGCAAGCCTGACCGTTTGCAATATCCTCCACGATCATGACTGACCGTTCAGACATAATTTGTTCCAAAATCCCGGATTTCACCGAGACTTGCTGTTCCAAATCTCGCGTTTGCGCTGGCAAAGTTGCTTCCAGGCGCAGGTTTTCGCCATAACGCAACCCGATGCAAATGGTATCGCAGCTAATATAGCGATATAAAATCTGCAAAGTATGATCTAAGCCGCTGTGCAGATCATACGAAATCCCTGTATCAAGTTCTTCTAAAAAATTCGTCAAAAATTGCTGGTTCGAGAAATCAATCACGGGTTGAGGAATTCCCGCCTGCGCCAAAACACGAAGATAGCTTTGAGCGGTTTTTTCCAGTTGATCTGCGCCTGCGATCAACACCATTTGTGATTTTGGCTCCGGAAAAATATAGATGTACGCGCACCCTAAAACATCGGCGGCCCACCCCGTGGGATTCGAACGCATCCGATCGGTTGCCAAAGACCCCGTCATTCGCATCGAAACTTGTGAATCAGCAATGAAAGCCTGCAAGGTTTCAAGCCTTTTTTTGTTTAAACCCCAATATTCATGAACTCGCCAATTTGTGTGATTGTGTTGAAGCCAGATAGCCCAACGAACATGGGATAATTTACAAATGTTTTTTAAATAAGGTGGTTTTTGATAGGTTGGGTTATCCATTCGTGGCCTCGCTTCGGTTTTGATTATAGCATCACCAATCAAATCTTCGCCACTCCCCAAAAAGGGGGATGAAAACCGATTGATGACATAAATCGTCCAAATTTTACGATCTATGACAGTTGGGACAATAATTCCTTCATGTTATACTGCTTTAGGTTCAAACTAAACGGTGTTCGAATCATTCGAACAAAACAGATTCCCAATCGGCGAAAAACTTCAGAGGGTAGCCATGAACATATGTATTCCAAAAGAACGGCGTGATTCCGAATATCGTGTCGGTCTGACACCTGCGGGGGTACAGCTTTTAACCAGCGCGGGACATACCTGTTTCATCGAGAGCAAAGCCGGGGTAGGCAGCGGTTTCTCAGATTATGATTACCAATTAGCAGGCGGTCAGATCGTCTACAGCGGCGATGAAGCCTATGGTCGCGCCGATTTGCTGCTGAAAGTAGCTCGCCCCACCGAGCAAGAATTTGAATGGATGCGGGAAAATTCAATCATCATGGGCTTTTTGCACCTCTCCGCCGGGCGCTCCGAAAAAGCGCTGGCCCTGGTAGAGAAAGATATCACCGCCATTGGCTACGAAATCATCCAAGAAGAAGATGACAGCCTGCCCGTTCTCGCTCCGCTGAGCCAGTTGGGCGGGCGCATGACGCCTCAGATTGCCGCCACTTTTTCGCAAAATAACTATGGCGGCAAGGGGATTTTACTGGGCGGCCTTCCAGGCGTGCCTCCCGCAGAAGTAGTTATCATCGGGGGCGGCACCTCGGGGGCTGCGGCAGCCCGCAATTTCTTGGGAATGGGCGCTTCAGTTTATATTCTGGATCACAATATGAATCGCTTGCGTGAGTTAGACCATCATTTCCAAGGGCGGGTGGTAACCATGATCTCGCACAGTTTCAACATCGAAAAAGTCTGCCGCTTTGCGGATGTTTTAGTGGGGGCTGTGCTGGTTCCCGGCGCGCGCACGCCCATGATTATCAACCGTGAAGCCATCAAAAGTATGCGCCCACGTTCTGTGGTAATCGATCTTTCCATTGATCAGGGTGGCTGCATTGAAACCAGCCGGCCAACCACCCATAGCAACCCTACCTACATCGAAGAGCAGGTGATCCACTATTGCATCCCCAATATGACCGGCGTGCTAGGACGCACCGCCACCCATGCCCTGGGCAATGCTTCCTGGCCTTTCGTAGAAATCATCGCTGAACTGGGCCTGGAAAAAGCCCTCAACGCCAGCACTGCCCTCAATCGCGGCGTCTACACCCACCATAGTGAAATTGTGCATCCCCATTTACTCGATGCACTAGAAGGGCGCAGGTAAACCATGAACTGGGCAGATCAATACAAAAGCAAGGTTGTTCGCGCAGAACAAGCGGTCAAGTCCATTCAATCCGGCAACCGCATCTTTCTCACTGGGAACTGCTCAATTCCCCAAGTTGTCTTAGCCGCCTTGGTGGAACATGCCCCGGAACTACAGGATGTGGAAATCTGCCACGCCTTGACGATCGGTTCCGCCGATTACGTCAGCCCGGAAATGGAAGGCCACTTGCGAGTGAATGCCCTGTTCATCGGGCACAATGTGCGCAAAGCCGTGCAAGAAGGCCGCGCCGATTTTACCCCCGTGCTGCTCTCGGAATTTCCGCTGCTCTTTAAAAACAAATATTTACCCGTGGATGTCGCTTTGGTGCATCTCTCGCCGCCGGATGAACATGGCTTTTGCAGTTTCGGCGTGGAAGTGGGGCTGAGTAAAACCATTGCGGAAGCCGCTAAAATTATCATCGCCGAAGTCAATGAGCAGATGCCTCGAACCCTGGGTGATTCGTTTATTCATGTGAACAAGCTCAATCACATCGTCCCCGTTAATTACCCGCTGCCCGAAGTGCCCATGGGCGGCGGCGAAGAAGATGTGATCACCGAAACCATCGCCAAAAATATCGCCGAGTTGATCCCCGATCGGGCAACCATGCAGATGGGCATCGGTGCCATCCCGGACGCGGTGCTCAAATACCTCTACGATCGGGAAGATTTAGGCGTGCACACAGAACTTTTCTCAGATGGCGTGATCGAGTTAGTGGAAGCCGGGGTGCTGACCAACGCTCACAAAACTCTGCACCCCGGAAAAATTGTGGCCGGTTTCATCCTGGGGACTGAGCGGCTTTACAAATGGGCACACAACAACCCCCTGATCGAATTCCACCGCTCCGAATACGTTAACGATCCTTTTGTCATCGCCCAAAACGACCGCATGGTTGCCATCAACTCAGCCATCGAAGTTGATCTCACCGGTCAAGTTTGCGCTGATAGCATCGGCCCTAAACTCTACAGCGGTGTCGGCGGGCAACTCGATTTTATCTACGGAGCCTCCCGTGCCAAAGACGGCGTGCCCATCATCGCCTTGCCCAGCAAAGCGAAAAGGTTTAGCCGCATTGTGCCCATGCTCAAACAAGGTGCGGGCGTAGTGACGACCCGCAACCATGTGCATTTCATTGTCACCGAATATGGCATCGCCGATCTTTACGGTAAAACTATCCGGCAGCGCGCCCAAAGCCTCATCAACATCGCTCACCCCGAATTTCGCGAGGAACTCACTTGCCAAGCCAAAGAATTGCACTACATTTAATTTTTCGCGGTAATACCCGTTAGGAGCATCTCATGTATCGACGCGCCAAAATCGTCGCCACGCTTGGCCCGGCCAGCAGCAATGAAAGCGCCATTCGCGAACTCATCCAGGCCGGGATGAACGTGGCTCGCATCAACTTTTCGCACGGCGCGCAAGCGGAGCATGCCGTCGTCATCGCAACCATTCGCCGCATCGCCCGCGAAATGGGCCAACCCGTGACCATTCTACAAGACTTGCAGGGTCCCAAAATCCGCACAGGTGAGATCGAAGATGGCAGCATTAACCTGCAAAAAGGGCAAAAACTGACCCTAACCATCGAACCAATTTTAGGGACCTCGGATCAAGTCAGCGTCGATTATGACAAATTACCGGAAAGCGCCAGCATGGGGGAAAGAATTCTACTGGATGATGGCAACCTGGAACTTGAGGTGGTTTCCATCACCCCCACGGGAGTCGAAACCCGCGTGACCCTGGGAGGGGTGCTGAAACCCCATAAGGGGGTCAACCTCCCCGGAGCCAGTCTGAACATCCAGTCCTTCACCGAAAAAGACCGTCAAGATTTAATCTTTGGTCTCTCTCAAAACGTGGATGCCATCGCCCTCTCATTTGTTCGCAGCGCGCAAGATATTATCAACCTACGAGATGAAATCCAACGCATCGATTCCAGTAAAACCGAAATCCCGATCATCGCCAAACTGGAACGCCCCGAAGCGCTGGACAACCTGCACGAGATTCTCCACGTAGTGGATGGCGTGATGGTGGCGCGCGGTGACCTTGGGGTGGAACTGCCACCGCAGCGGGTACCCATTGAGCAGAAACGCATCATCCACCTGGCAAACCGCCACCTGAAAGTGGTGATTACCGCCACCCAAATGCTTGAATCGATGATGAACAACCCGCGCCCCACGCGCGCCGAGGCCTCTGATGTAGCCAACGCCAT
>DOTA01000332.1 GCA_003513015.1 Chloroflexota bacterium | reverse complement strand
AACCTTCAGAGCGATCGCAGTCCCAAAATCAACCAACCTCCCGCATCACGGAAGTTTCGCGGCCTTACGAGCCGCCCGTTCCCGAAAATGGGGATGATGAAATCCCCTGGGATGATGATGGCCCGCCGCCGCCCGATGCATTTCCACCGGGCTGGGACGATTTCTTAGAGCCGGTTGCCTCCGTAAAAACCCCCGTGGAGGCCTATAGCGAGTTGGTGACTGCCGCGAAAATGCCGGAATCCTCTGTGGAGAGGGAGAAACCCATCCACGCGCAAGTGTACGAACCGGAACCTGAGGGTGAGCAAAAGCCGTCGGTAACGGAGGCAACCCCAATGCCTGTGGATGTAGCTCATCAACCGGTCGTGGAGTTGCCTATCCCGTCCGTTGAACCGCTGATCCAGCCCAAATTCTCCGAGAAAATCATTAACCCGATTATCCCGCCGATGCCCACTACGGATGGGAAGGGCATCAGCATGATTACGGTGATTTTGCGCCCGCGAGCCGATAAGGTGCGCGATAACTTGCTGCTGCGGCGGGTTTTTGGTTTGATGATTAGTTCGCCGGGCAATGACCGCTTCGCCTTTCATATTTTCGAGAAGGGCCGCGGCCATTTGTTGGAATTCCCCAACCTGGCGACCGGGATCACACCTGAGTTGGTGGCTCGTTTGAATGATTTAGTGGGGCCGGAGAATGTTCGTATAGAGCCGATTACGTTTCAATGAGTTCAAAGACCCGCATTGAAAATTGAACAATTAACGTTTACTCGTTTTGTTGCGGCTATGACCGTGGTTTTCTTCCATTTTGGGGGCGGTATTTCATTTCTCGAGTTTTCACGCTGGTATCAGGTTTTGCGAGCCGGGAATATCGCGGTAAGCTATTTTTACACGCTTTCAGGCTTTATTATGGCAGTGGCTTATTACCGCGGCGAGGGGAAAATGGATAAAGCTCGGTATGCAATTGCCCGATTCGCCCGGATTTATCCGGTCTATTTGTTGGGTTTGATCGCGATTGTGCCAATTGTGCTGTATGTGGGCAATAATGGGAAGAAAGCGCTGTTGTTCAATCTGGCGATGGTGCAGGCCTGGTTTCCGGCATATGCGCTGACCTTCAATTCGCCAGGTTGGTCGCTTTCAGTGGAGGTTTTCTTTTACTTAAGTTTGCCTTTTTTGCTGGCTATGCTGGCAAAAATGTCCCCACGGATGATGTTGGTTACCACAATGGGTTTCTGGCTGCTAAGCCAAGCGGTGCATACTTATTTGTTGAATAACTATTATCAGCCCTACCCTTCTTTGGAGCATAACCTGATTTCCTACAATCCCTTATTGCACCTTAACGGATTTGTTTTAGGGCTTGCCATTGGGATGCTGTTCATGCGTTATCACAATCACTGGCGATTGCCGCCATCCATTACTTTTACGGGGATTGTTCTCAGCACGGGGTTGATCTGCGGGTTGATTATGTATTGGGGAGAAATCACCAGCCGATTGAACTTTCAGATCACCTTGACGAATGGGTTATTAGCGCCACTTTTTGGGATTTTTATTCTATTTTTAGCACTAGATCAATCGTGGTTCTCGAAAGTGATGCAGTATAAGTGGTTGATTCTGCTAGGTGAAGCCAGTTATGGCATTTACATCTTGCAGGAACCGTTTTCGCAGTATTTTTTCTATCGTTTTGCGCCTATTACGCATTGGTCAAATCGCACGATATTATTTTTGTTTCCTATCCTGTTGATTGGTCTCTCAATTGTGGTTTTTCGCTTTTTCGAGACTCCCTCCCGGTTATGGATTCGACGACGAGGTGAAAAACTATTGGGAGTTTCCAATCTAGAGGGATGATAAATGCACTTTAAATCCAGTTATCTCATGTGGTTAGGAACTGGTTCTGTTTCAAAGATATAATTGAGGAGAAAATTCTGTTGGTTGCAGTGGGGATTAATGCGTTTCCGCTGAATGGGGGAGTATAATGTGATAAATCGGATGTTTATGGTAGACATTCTCGGCAAATGGAGATAAACGATGAGTGATAAGATCTATTTTCAGTGGCAAAACGAGACTCTGCAGCGGACGATTTATCCGCTGCGTGAGATGAAGTTGCGTGATTTTCTGATTCACTTCCAAGAAATCGATATCTGGGCAATTTATAGGGGCCAAAAAATCGAGGATCTTTCCGACGATGTGGCAGAGTTCAAGCGTTCTCAAACGGCGGCGGTGACGAGTTTGCAAGCGGAGTATGACCAAGCTTTGTCATATTTTCAGAGCAATTGGATTGATGCCGATGAAGCCAGCCTGGTGGCTGCTTCTCCGGAGATCGTGGCTAAGTTGAAATTGGAACATGCCAGTTTTGCCCGCTACTTTTTGGATTACGATAAAGCCTCCCGGCAAAAAATCTATCTGGATCGCTATGCCAAACGTCTGGAAGATTTGCTCAAATTGAGTGTAAATGGCGAGATCGAGCGCCTAGAGCGCAATCTGCGAAATGTGCCGCAGAGCAGTCATGTGGATGAATGGAAACAATCGATTGCGTTGCTCCAAAATACTTTGCCAATTATAAATGGGGAGATCAATCGGCTTTATGCATTCCTCAAGGTTTACCGCGAACTCCAATCTCAAAAAGATGAACTCGAAAAGTGGATCGCCAACAAACAGCGCGAACGTACCAAAATCGATAACGATCTGCGTTGGAAGCGCACTTTCGTGGAAAATTATCCTACTGCAACGAAAACACCTCAATTCGAGCAGGAAATTCAGCAAGGTGAAGCACAGATCGAAAAGATCAACCAGGATATTGAATCCGGGCTGGCTTCCTCGATTGAGGAGCGCCTCAAGGCGCAAATTCAACGCCAGAGTGTTTCCGTGAACGATATCGCCCGCTGGAAATCGGAGCAGTATCAGGAATCGCTTGAAAAACTGGATCATCAACAACTGTTGGAAACCATCGTTCAGAAATTTTTGGATATGCCTACGCGTTTCCCGCTCTGGCTGCAATATATGGTTATCCATTTCTCGGGGATGCGCTACCGCAGCGCGCATGGATCGTGGGGTGATCCCAAAGATTTGTTGCTCTCTCTGCGCATAAAGGATATTGATGGCGAAATCAAAAAAATGAGCGATGAAGAAGTTTTGAAGGCCTGCATTCAAGAGGCCGGAAAACTACGCATGCTTGACCCAGAAGATGATAACGGTGGTCTCGATTCCCATATCGATCGACTAGAATCGCAGAATCCGTATCGCCGCCGCCGGGCCTTATTAGATTTTCGCGTTGATCAAGAGAAAATTAGGCTCGAGAAAGCCACCGAAGATGAAATCATGGCTGCGCTCGAAACCCTGAAAGATCATATTCCCGATTGGATGTGGTCTGAGATTGTGGCCCGTACCCAACTACGCTTGAAGTTTGCAACCAGCGTCAATTGGGAAGAGCTGACTGCCGAGCAGCGCAGCGAATATCTGGACCGCGAATCGGCCGTATTTCGCGAGATTATGATCAAATGGAAGCAAAAGAATCTCACGGGCTGGCGTGAAGAGCACGACCGCGAAAATCGCTTGATTGTGACGCGGGCAGTTTGCAACGAAGTCGCTGAACACATCCAGCACTTGCGCGGGCTATCTCCTTTTGGGGGTCTGACCGCCAAACCTGTCTGGTATCTCAACAACGAAAAAGCCGATGCCGCGAAGGATGTAGCTGACAAATCCTACTTCATCAAGCCCAGTGTGGCGGGTGATTTCAAGGTGGGTGCCAGCATCCTGTGGCTGCGCTGGGTAAAAGATTACCCCAATCCTTGGCGGATCGCCCATCCCATCACGCTCGCCAATGGAGATGGTTTGCTCGATGCGGATTTCCTCAAGGGCAGTGCGCTCAACCTCCACAAAACAGTCGCCAAGAGTATCCGTAAGGAAAAAGGTAACACATCTGATTGGATGTACGAAGCCAAAAGTGATGCCTTCCGCCGCAAGCGCATTCGGATTGATGAGGTTGAAGTCAATCCCAATCAGCAGAAAAAAGGCAAAAAACANNGCTGCGTTGGATGCACGAAGCCACGGTGGCCGAAGTCGCCGAAACCGCGGACGGCCCGGTTGTGCTGACTTTTGAGACCGCCTTGCCGTATGATGATCCCCGGCGCTCGACGATCGGCGTTTTCCGACGTTCTGCGCGGGATTTGCGCTATTTTATGAGCGGAAAATCCTTCAATGGCACCTTTGTTGGTTACGTGCCCGAAAGTGATCTCCCCATCGAGGATTTGCACGATATGTTGGATTGGAATCATATCCTGCTGAAAGACGATTTCGTTTC
>DOTA01000435.1 GCA_003513015.1 Chloroflexota bacterium | reverse complement strand
AAGCCCAGGTCGCCGCGGCCGAAAACGGGCTTTCGAATTACGAACTTCGAGCACCCTTCGATGGCACCGTGGCAGATATCAACGTATCCGTGAACGAGATGATTGGCCCCGAAACTTGGGCGGTGTTGGTGGCCGATTTCAGCCAATGGTACGTGGAAACCAGCGATTTGACGGAACTCAAAGTGGTGAAAACCTTTGAGGGCCAGCAAGCCACCGTTGCTCCTGATGCTTTGCCCGATTTGCAGATTTCTGCCACGGTCGAAGAGATCAACCAAAATTTCTACATCCAAGGCGGCGATATTTCTTACAAACTGCGTCTGCGCCTGGATGAAGCCGATCCCCAACTGCGTTGGGGCATGACGGTTGAGATCACCTTCCAACCCCAAGAGTAGCACAGTAACGCAAAACCAAACGCCCCCGGTCAAGTTGATCGGGGGCGTTGTTTTTTTGTAGAGGAAGCATTCGGGAAGAATTATTCGTACCTTAATGCCGCAACAATATCCATGCGGGCGGCCTGACGGGCGGGGATGATGGCGGCCAGCGCTCCAAAGATGATCCCAGCCGCAATGGAGAGGATCACGCCTTGGGCCGGGAAAACATAATCGGCCTGGAACCCCAGAAGCGAAAACGCACCTACGGCCATGCGTCCCATATACAATCCGGCCAACAATCCAAACGAGGTGCCAATCGCCGAAAGGATGATAGCCTCCGCCAAGATAACGATGCGAATCTGTTTCCGGGTAGAACCCACGGCGCGCAGCATACCAATTTCACGGGTGCGCTCGATCACGCCAATCGCCAGGGTATTGACCATCGCAATCAGCGAGGGAATCGAGAGGAAGACAACCATAGCGTACATGCCGACAAAAATCGAGTTGAACAGGCCCATATTTTGTTCAAGATATTCACGCCCGGCGATCAACTTGAATTGCGGGTAAGGCGCGACAACATCTTTGAAAGCGCTCTCCACCGCAGCCACATCCGCCGCGGGTTTGAGGTTGATCTGGTAGAAAACATCTTCGGTGCGGCCAAAATCAGCGGCGATATTGGCTTGTGAGATGTAGGCGGTGGTGGTTTTGGCATTGAGATAATCGGAGGCGATGCCCACAATGTGGTAGGTTTGCTCGCCGGTAGGGGTCAGCAGGGTAACATCATCACCCAGTTCGACTCCCGCTCCGGTGGCCAAAACACCATTGACGATCATGCCGCGGCCGCTTTGCATGGCCTGGAAGGCGCTCTCCGGTGTGCCCTGGTTGAAAACCAGGCCGCTGGTTTTTAGATATGCCTCGGGATCAATGCCCAGCACGCCCACGGCTACATCATTGAATTGGGTGCCCGCAAAACGTAGGGTACTGACGACATCAACGCCCTCGATGGCTCGCAGTTGGTCGGCCAGTTCGGGAGCCGCGCCCATATCCGAACCCCAGAGTGAGACCGTGGGGGGAATCAGCAGGTAATCGCTACCCAGGCTTTTTTGCATCATGGTGGTAAAGCTGATCGAGATGCTGGAAAGCACGCTGGCCGCCATGACCACGATGGCTAATGAGATCATGGTAGTGGAGGCGGTGATAGCAGCGCGCGAGGGCTGACGGTTGAGATTGCTTTCAGCTAGTTGCGCGGTGCCGCTGCGGGCGAAGATCAGTGCCGCCAAGCTGCCAAACAAACGGGTAATCGGTGCGACCAAGGACGGGCCAATCGCGATCAACCCCAGGATCAACAACAGCGCGCCCAGGCCGAGCCAGCCGGCGTTGCCAGAAAGCAGGGCCAGCAGCGAGAGTGCGAGCATCACAACACCGCTCCAAAAGCCGCGGCCGGTCAGGCGTTTAAGGGTTACACCACCGACATCCGGGCGCAAAGCTTCGAGGGGCGTTAACCGGCTGGCGCTGCGGGCAGGCAGCCAACCGGCCACCAGGGTGATACCCACGCCCAGAACTACGGAAATCATCACCAGGCCGGGGGTGACTTCAGGCGCGCTAACCTGCAAGTTAAGAAACTGGCGCATGATTCCCGAAAGGGCCTTCAAAGCCAGCCAGGCGAAGGCATAACCCAGGAAAATCCCGGCAACCGTGCCGATAACGCCCTGAATCAAGCCCTCGATCAGGATCAGCCAGGTGATGGTACTGCGGCTGGCACCCACGGCGCGCAACATGCCAATATCGTGGCGGCGTTCGGCTACGATGGTGCGGAAGGTGTTAAAGATGATGAACCCGCCCATCATCAACCCCAGCACCCCCAAGAAGGTGAGGATGGTCTGCGCCACGCCGATATTTTGCAGGATTTCAGACCCGGCTTGCAGCACGCCAATGATATAGTTCGATCCCAGGGCGGCAGTGATCTCCGCTTCGATCTGGGTGCGGCGATCTTCAGCGAGGCTGTCGAAGTTGGCTTCGATGAGGTTGATCTGCCCAGGCATATCGAACAATTTCTGGGCTGTAGCCAGAGTGGTAAGCACTTCTTCGTTGCCAGGCAGTAGACGTTGGGGCGTGATGCCGATAATGGTCAATTCTACTGTGCCGATAGTGGTAGGTAGCTGCAAAGTATCACCCAATTTGAGATGGGCTTCGTCGGCCAGAGATTGGGCAATCACCGCGGCAGATTCGTCACCTGCTTCGAGGAAGCGGCCTTCGAGGATGTTGAAAGCGTTGAGGGCGTGGATATCTTCGGGCACAGCACCCACCAGGGTTACAGAGGTGATGCGGTCGGGGGTCGCGGGGTTCTGATCCAGAAAATCAACCGGCAAGCTCATGGGGCGTTCGAGTGTGCCAGATGCTACGGTAACACCCTCTACATTTTTTACGGTTTCCAGCACATCCACGGGGAAAGCGCCATTGGTCTTGCTGGTGATGCTGACATCCACCTGCCCTTCCATCGCCATCGCATTGGCGGTGAAAGAATGGACAAAGGCTGGCAAGATCGAATTCATGCCGAAGATCAGCAGAATGCCGAAAACAATCGCCAGGGTGGTTAATACGGTTCGCAATCTACGCCCGGCGAGGTAGCGCCAGGCGAGCGAGATTTGGAAGTTCATTGTGATTCTCCTGGTTCCTAATCGCCGATTTCTTGCATTTTTGCGGCCACTGCCTGGGCGTTTTGCCCGTTTTTGCTGGTGAGCAGGGTTTCGTCGATGACTTTGCCATCTTTGAGGAAGATGATGCGGTCGGAATAGGCCGCAATGCGTGGGTCGTGCGTGACCATGATGACGGTGCGGCCATATTGCTTGGAAACTTCGCGCAGCAAACCGGCGATTTCGTCGCCGGCGCGGGTATCGAGGTTGCCGGTGGGTTCATCCGCTAANNCGCTGCTGCTGCCCGCCCGAAAGTTGATCGGGGCGGTGCGCCTGGCGATCTCCCAACCCGAAGCGCTCCAGCCACTCGGTGGCTTTGGCGCGGGCCTCCGCGGGTTTGACTCCATCGAGGGTGACGGGCAAAGCCGCGTTTTCGGCGGCGCTCAAAACTGGGATCAGGTTGAAGAATTGGAAGATAAAGCCGATTTTACGGCGGCGCAATTCGGTGAGGTGGTTATCGGACATTTCAGCGATGGAGGTGCCTTCGATGAGCACTTTGCCATCGGAGGGGCGATCCAGGCCGCCCAGCAGGTGCAGAAGTGTGGATTTACCGCAGCCGCTAGGCCCCATGACAGCCACAAACTGGCCGGGTTCGACAGAAAATGAGACTTTATCCAGAGCAATCACGGCAGTGCTGCCGGAGCCGTAGATTTTGCTTAAATTTTGGGTTTCGATGATAGACATAGTTACACTCAAAGTTTGTTCTTGGGTAATTGGTTGACAGGGTATTTGCGATAGATATTGGGGAAGCGTTTCAAGTTTCAGGTCGCGGGTTGCAAGTGAAAAATGGTGCTGCCCACTGTCCACGATTCACGGCCCACTAGGAGGGCGGCGGATAAGTGGAACCTTTATCACCTTTGGGGGGCCGTCCGCGACGGCGGGATTCGGGTTCAGGCAGGGGTTGGCTGGCAATCTCATCCAGGCGGGTTTCAACCATATCCAGCCAGCGCAGATCGGCCTCCACACGCATGATGGCCTGATCCATCAATAGGATGTGGGCCAAGGCGTGTTGCGAATCGGCATCGGCTCTTTGGTTGGTCAGCGCGTGGAGTTCTCGATACAAGCTGGAGCGTTGGGTATAGATAATCTGGCGCGGGTGACCGTTCTCGGTGGCAATACACAGCATCAACTTGACGAAAAATTCATCGCGCTGGTGGGTGGTGGGCACCGACTCGGAAAGCCAGGCATCCAATTCGGCCTGACCTTGCGCCGTAAGGCTGTAGATAACTTTTTCGGGGCCGCCAGCTTGCTCAATTGCCTCCTGAGTCACCAAACCGCCCTTCTCCAAACGGGAAAGGGTGGTGTAAACCTGGGCTGGCTTGAGATCCCAGTTTTGTTCACCGCCGACCATGGCTTCGAAGGCAGCGTGCAATTCGTAGCCATGCCGGGGTTGTTGAGCCAAAAGGCCAAGGAGGGCGTGACGGACAGACATAATAGAAATTAGAAAACAAGTTAATAATTTTTTGAACGGCAAAAATATAAAACGAGTTAATAGTTTTGTCAAGGATGAATCAGAGGGCAATTTCAGCCGAGAATTTTGCCATCAAACACTCGTGATATACTGCCCACAGTTAAAATCGAAGGTTCTTACGCAAGCCCGAAAAGGAGGCTGTTTTGCCCCAATTAATTGATCCCATCCGCAAACCCGTCAAACGCGAGGGTGCTGAGCGCTACCTGCTCTACACGCTGCTCAGTTTTGCCGCTTCTGTGGCGCTGACGCGTCTCTTCCTGGAACTGACCGGCTACCCCCAACTGGGCAACTCAGAGTTGCACATCGCCCACGTGCTTTGGGGCGGATTGCTGCTGTTTGTAGCCTCGCTGCTGCCGTTGATCTTCGCCAACCGCTGGGTTTACACCATTGGAGCGCTGGGCGCGGGTATCGGTGTGGGCTTGTTCATCGACGAAGTGGGCAAGTTCATCACCCAAAGCAATGATTATTTCTACCCCGCGGCCGCACCGATCATTTATGCGTTCTTTCTGCTGACGGTGTTGGTATATTTTCAGGTGCGCCGCCCGCCCAAACGCGATGCCCGCTCCGAGCTTTACCGCGCTTTAGATGCCATCGAAGAAATTCTCGATCGCGACCTCGATGCGGTCGAGCGGCTTAAACTCAAAGCCCGCCTGAAATTTGTGCAAAAAGATGCCCCGCAAAACGAGTTAGCCGATCTCGCCGAGAGTTTGTTAACTTTTATTAACTCTGAAGCCCTCACCCATACCCCCGTTGAACCGACCCCCTGGAAGCGCCTACAGCACGGGTTCTGGCGCTTTGAAGAGCGCTGGTTTTCACAAGAGCGCTGGCGCATCATTCTGGCAGGTGGGTTGCTGGCCCTCTCCCTGGTCTCTCTGGCAGAACTGGCGCAATACCTGTGGGCACTGCGCCAGCCCGCCGAATTGCAGAGCCAGGTCAACAACTTTGTGGCTGCGGCCCAAATCAACAGCGCCAGCGGCCTGGGCTGGTTTTATGCCCGTTTAGCACTCGAAGTCATCGCCAGCCTGCTTATGTTGATCGCTGCCATCCTCTTGCTGCGCAAAAAAGACCAACCCGGCACCCAATTGGGCAGCATGGCCTTGCTGCTTTCGCTCACTGCTGTCAACCTGCTGGTTTTCTACTTCGATCAGTTTTCCACCATCATCCCGGCCACCCTGCAACTCCTTTGGCTGCTAGGCCTAATCCACTATCGCAAGCGCTATTTATCTGTGACTGGGTAATGCTAAAGCAATTAACATGAATGCATCGAATGGTACGAATGCCGCGAATTATTAGAAATACTCGCGGCATTCGCTTATTCGTGTTATTCGCGTTTAAAGCTTTAATCGGTATAATCATCCCATGCCCCCTTACCTGCAAAACCTGCTCAAGCGCGTCCGACACGAGCGCACCCTCGATCCCCTGGTGGCCGTTTACTACGTCACCACCCAGTGCAACCTCAACTGCGCCTACTGCGAAGACTTCGGCGCGCGTCGCAACGGGCAGGCGCTCACGGCCACATTGGAGGATGCCAAGAAAATCTTGACCATCATCCGGG
>DOTA01000224.1 GCA_003513015.1 Chloroflexota bacterium | reverse complement strand
CTGCGAAGTCTGGCGCGACCTGGATTGGTTGGTCGATTCCGACAAAATTGGCTTCGATACCTCCGAGCACGAGAGTTTGCAGGCCGCTTTGGTGGGCGTGTTCGATTCGCAGATTGCAGGTGGCAAACGCTACGATTTGGCGACGATGGGACGGCGCAAAGCTAATGCGACGTACTTCCAGTCGCACGGGGTGGATAGCTCCCTGGGTGTGGCCTACGGGATGGATTTAACCCCCCTGGTCAGCAACCCCTCGCTGGATCCGGCCGCGTTCACCCTGACTTTTATCCAACGTTTTATGAATGATGTGGCGGAGCGCTTCGAGCGGCTGAGCGCCTAATTTTCGTGAAATTTTCCATTTGACGGAGCAAGATTATCCATGTTAGAATGAATCGCTTGCTAATACAGAAGTTCTAAAGTAGAAGACGTATCTTTGATTTGGAACCCTGCGTGACCTAAGCAATAAATCTATAAAGAAAGGAGTTCCAAATCATGTCCAATCGAGAACAAGGTACGGTTAAGTGGTTCAACGGTTCGAAAGGCTATGGCTTTATCGAGCGCGATTCTGGCGGCGATCTGTTTGTTCACTTCCGGGCCATCGTTGGTGACGGCTATCGCAACCTGAATGAAGGTCAGCGCGTAGAGTTCACCGTCGGCCAGGGCCAGAAAGGCCCCCAGGCCCAAGATGTTGTTGCCCTTTAATAGGCAACGCCCAAACCAAACCTTAAACACGGACAGGGTACTACTGAAAGGTGGTACCCTGTTTTGTTTTCTATCTTTGTTTGCACAGTTATCTTGATTTATTGTTATCGCTCAGCATAGCGAGCCTGTCGAAGTTTGCACAGTACTTAGGATCGCATCCTTCAACGTGTTCAGGATACTTAGCCTGAGTATTTTTTATTTATGAATTGTTTGGATCTCCATCGCGCTCAACCCAACGCTCCAGACCATTGGGTAGGCGATGATTGTTCATCTTTTCCAACAATGTCGCGGGAGTTGCCGCGGCCGCGAATAATTGCTGGTGCTCGCGATAAATAAAACCTTCATCGGCGGCATGTTGTGCCAATGCCAGGAGGGGTCCGTAGTAGCCATTGGTATTGAGCAGCCCGATGGGTTTGCGGTGTACGCCAATCTGCGCCCAGGTGATGATCTCAAAAAGCTCTTCAAAGGTGCCGAATCCACCGGGCAAGGCGATGAAACCCTCGGCCAAGTCGGCCATGCGGGCTTTGCGGGTGTGCATGGTGTCGGTGACTTCGTAGCGTGTCAGGCCTTTGTGGGCTAACTGGGGGGTGTCGAACATTTTGGGGATCACGCCCCACACTTCTCCCCCTGCGGCCAGTGCGCCATCGGCGACGGCTCCCATCATGCCGGTGCTGCCCGCTCCGTAGATGAGTATGATCCCTTGTTGGGCCACGGTTTGTCCCATTTGGTAAGCCGCATCCAGGTAAACCTGGGAAATTTTGTCAGATGAGCCGCAGTAAATACAAATTCGTTTCATTTTTAGTTCCATAGTTTGATCGTTTTTTAGTTGGGTAGTTTGGGTTGCAAATTTTACGATACCCTTCACGGTCACAATTTACGCTTTTTGGACTGGCAGGAAGCGCAATTTGTGACCGGGGGCATTATATCAAACGACTGAACTACTCAATACAAGTCGGTCTTATTTGAATTGAGGAACTCTAAAAGAAAATGCCCTCTTCAAGCAGAGAGGGCATTCATTCCTTCGGGGAGCGCGGCTATTTATCTTTTGGGGGCTTATCCTTGTCTTTGTCTTTCGCCTGACCGGGTGGAGTTTTATCCTTATCTTTATCCGTATCTTGACCGGGTGGAGTCTTGTCCGTGTCCTTATCTTTATCCTTGGCCTGGCCGGGCGGGGTTCCGGCATCATCTTTAGGTTTGCCATGATACCCCAGGTCTTTCCAGATTTGGCCCCACCCTTGACCATCCGCTCGACTTGCTAACAGATCGCCATAGGCAACCCCGCTGATTTTTTCGGTTTGCAAGGCCAAAAAGATTTGTCCAATGCCGAAGCCATCGCAGAAATAAGCCATAAGTTCATCAACATCTTTATCGAAGCGATTCGCTAGAATGATAATAACTGGATGGGCGGTTTCTTTTTCGCCGGAGCAGTAAGCGCTATCTTCTTTGCCGGTATCATCGGATTCATTTTCACCTTCATCGACCGGCTTGACCCAGGTAGCCAGGATGCTGCCATCTTCTTGATATTCACCTTTGACATGCACTAGGGTTCCGAGATCATCTTGGGTGAAGGTGAAAGCAAAATCGGGAGCAAAATTAATAACGAAAACTTCCAGATCGGCGGCTTGGATGGTGAGCGATGGTGTTGCTTCATTCACGATGGTAATTTGCCCTTCAAGGTTTACCTTTTCGGCTTGAGCCATCCCCAGGCTGAAACTCACGGTCAGCAAGATACTGACCAGGAATATCGAAACTAACATTTTGCGTTTCATACTACCTCCGGTGGATTGCGGCTATCGTAGAGACAATCCCTGATTCATTAAACTAATTTTAGCACCACTTGTTACAGATGATGTCGAAGCAAGTGCAATCTGTTACGGTTATCAAGCTCAGTTAAGGGAGCACTCATTTGTTGTAAATTGGTGCTCAACCAGCACCCTGAGCATCAACCGGCAGCGCACTTCGACACTGCTTAGCAGGCTGCTGGTTGGCAGTCGAAGGGGCGGTGGTGATTCTACAAATCTTGAACACTCCCCTCAGTTAATCGCATTGTGCCGGATTCCCTACCCTTAGGTATAATTGCCGGATGCACCGTTTTCGGTGTGATCAAAAAATAGAGGTATTTATGACTATCCCCTTAATCGAATGTGTTCCCAATTTTTCAGATGCTCGCCGCCCTGAGGTGATCGAGGCCATTCAGGCCGACATCGCCGCCGTGGAGGGCGTAACCGTGCTCGACCGCCACATGGATCGAGATCATAACCGCACCGTGATTACCTTCGTTGGCTCTCCAGCGGGTGTTGAAGCAGCCGCTTTTCAGGCCATTGCTAAAGCCGCCGAACTCATCAATCTCGACCAACACACCGGCGAGCATCCCCGCATCGGTGCCACCGATGTGGTGCCTTTCATCCCCATTTCCGGTGCAACCATGCAGGATTGCGTGGCCATCGCCAAACGCCTGGGGCAACGCGTCGCCGCCGAATTAGACATCCCGGTTTATTTGTATGAAGAAGCTGCCGCTAGTGAGGCTCGCCGCAACTTAGAGACTCACCGCCGTGGACAGTACGAGGCTCTCAAAGCTGCCATTCAAACCGATCCTGGGCGTGTTCCCGATTACGGACCGAAAAAACTCGGCCCCGCGGGTGCCACCGTGATTGGGGCGCGCGAATTCCTGGTGGCCTTCAACGTTTACTTGACCAGTGATGATGTTTCTATTGCCAAAAAGATCGCCAAAACCATCCGGCACTCCTCCGGCGGGCTGCGCTATGTCAAAGGACTGGGTTTATTGGTTGAAGGACGCGCCCAGGTTTCCATGAATCTCACCAATTTCCGCAAAACACCATTGGCCCTGGTCGTCGAGACCATCCGCCGCGAAGCGCAGCGCTACGGTGTGGGCATCCACCACTCGGAACTGGTTGGGCTGATCCCCCAAGATGCCCTGGTCGATGCCGCCGTTTGGTACACACAGATGGATCAGTTCGAGCCGGAGCAAATTTTAGAGAGCAAGCTGTATGCGGCGCTAAGTAGTGCGACTGCAGACGGCGGACGGCAGACGGCAAAAGAGGATTCGCTGGCAACAGAACGCGATCAGCGGTCAGCGATCGGCGGTCAGCTTTTAGAGGCCCTGGCCGATGGCTCTCCCACGCCCGGCGGCGGATCGGCGGCGGCCTACAGCGGGGCAATGGGTGCGGCGTTAGTCGCGATGGTTGCGC
Source organism: Chloroflexota bacterium (assembly GCA_003513015.1). Classification (GTDB taxonomy): domain Bacteria; phylum Chloroflexota; class Anaerolineae; order Anaerolineales; family UBA11858; genus UBA11858. Next base: position 2,268 of record DOTA01000224.1, on the reverse strand, counting down.
GCCTGACCCTGGGGAAGAAAAAGTACGCCGAAGTTGAATCCCAAGTGGAGCAGATTTTGGCTGAAGCCGAAGATTTACGCCAGCAGTTGACTGCCGCAGTGGAAGAAGATGCCGTGGCCTTCGAACAGGTCATGGCGGCCTTCAGACTTCCCAAAGAGGCAGATGCAGAACAAAGCAACCGCGAGACTGCCATCCAACAGGCCACTATCCATGCTGCCGAAGTCCCCCTGGATACCGCTCGCCAGGCCGTGCGCGTGATGGAATTGGCCGTTCAGATGGCACAAATTGGAAATACCAATGCCATCACCGATGCCGGCAGCGGCGCGGCGCTGGCGCAAGCGGCCCTCACCAGCGCGGGTTATAACGTGCGCATTAACACCCTCGATTTATCACGCGACGATGCTGAGTTGTTGCTGGTTCCGCTCTCCAGCCTGGAAGAACGGGCGCAAAAAGCTCAGGCTACCTTGCGAGAGACGCTTTCCAGGCGCGGCAACCTTTCCCTGGGGTAAACGATTCTAAATATGAAATCCTGGCACAATCTGGTTCTGTTTTTTCTGTTCTTTGGCTTAACGGCCTGTTCCGGCGCGCCGGAAACCTCCCTGGAGCGCACCGCGACTACGCTCTCTGCCGATAGTGCTTCTGATCTCGCGACGACAACCGTCACCCCGGAATCACCTGCGTCCGCCTCCCCCACACCTTCCCCGGAACCGACCGCGACCCCTACGCCTCANNGGCGAGGCTATCACCCTCAACACGGACGAGGCTGCAGCTAGCTTGCGCCTGGAAGTGGGCGGCACAACCCCCATTGCTCATTGGGTTTACGCCCTGGTGGCCCCCTTCCCAACCATCCCGGACGGGGTGGCGCAGGCGGATTTATCGGCGGCCTGGGCAGGCACCCTGGAAACGGGACCCTTCGCGGGTCTCCCGCTCAAAATGGACGCGGCCACCTATGGGGCTTTGACCCAGCTTTGGGGTCCGTCACCCGTCGCGGCCGTGGAAATTCTCTCCCCCGAGGAATTGCTGCCAACTTCCTGGGCAAATCAACCCTCCTGGGCGATCATCCCCTTCGAGCAGTTGGACCCCCAGTGGAAGGTGCTGCAAATCGAGGGGATTTCTCCCATCCAGAAGGATTTTGACCCCGCGGCGTATGCGCTGACCCTGGAATTTGGGCTGGGTACTGACCCCGGTGTTGCCATCACGCCCCTGAGCAACCGCGATCCTGATAAATTTACTGACATCATGATGACCGGTGTGACCGCCCTGGTGCGCGGCACCGCCCTGACGATGGAGCGCAAAGGGGTGCTCTACCCCGGCGAGGATATCCGCCCGCTGACCACCGCCGTAGACATCATGCACGTTAATAACGAAATCCCCTTCACACCCGATTGCGCTTTCCCCAAGCTGGAGTACGATAAGTTGGTGTTTTGCTCGGATGTGCGTTACCTGGATTTGCTGCTCGATATCGGCACCGACGTGATGGAACTGAGCGGCGACCATTTTGGAGATTACGGGCCAGAGGGCACGCTCTACACGCTGGATTTATACGATGAAGTCGGCCTGCCTTATTACGGCGGCGGGCGCAACCTGGAAGATGGGCGCAAGCCTTATTTGATCGAGCACAACGGCAACAAAATTGCTTTTATTGGCTGCAATGCCAAGGGCAGCCACTACTACGCCCCCGCCGATGAAACCACGCCGGGCGCGGTGCCCTGTGATTTTGAGTGGCTGGAGGGTGAAATCGCCCGTCTGAAAGAGGCGGGCTATCTGGTGGTGATGACCTTCCAGCACGTGGAGTATTACAGTTATGTGGGCCAACCCGATCTGGTGCGTGATTTCGGGCGTATGGCTGCTGCCGGGGCGGATATTGTCAGCGGTAGTCAATCGCATCAGGCGCACGGCATGGCCTTTGTGGACGGAAAGTTCGTTCATTATGGGTTGGGCAACCTGTTTTTCGATCAGTATTTGTTCTGCGAAAACGCGGTCTGCGATTATGCTTTTATGGATCGCCACATCATCTACGAGGGGCGATATATCAGCACCGAGTTGATCCCCATCCGCTTCATCGACATGGCCCGGCCACGCCCCATGACGCCCGAGGAAAAAGCCTGGTTTTTGGGGATCATTTTTGAGGCCAGTGGGTGGAAATAGTGGGTAGTGGCGAGCGGGCAGTGGGCAGGTTAAAACGTGTTTTTCTTTGGGAGTGGGCGGCCGTGATCGTTTTTGTGTCCGCCTGCCAGGGTTCGATCCCCCTCGCCTCTAACTCGTCGA
>DOTA01000152.1 GCA_003513015.1 Chloroflexota bacterium | reverse complement strand
TTGTTCTTTTTTGACCGCGGCCTGATAAATCAACAGCCGGGAGGCTTCGATGCGGGTTTTCATATCCGCTAATTTGAAGGCCGTCCCCTGGAACTGGCCGATCTTCTGCCCGAAGGCCTCGCGCTGGCGCACATATTCCAGGCTGGCCTCATAGGCGGCTTCGGCGATGCCTAAAGCCTGCGAGGCAATCCCGATGCGCCCGGCATCCAGCACGGTCATGGCAATTTTGAAGCCCTCGCCTTCTTTGCCCAGGCGATTTTCTACCGGGCAGCGGTAATCTTCAAAGATCAGTTCGCTGGTGGCCGAGGCCCGGATGCCCAGTTTGGGTTCCTTTTTGCCGCGAATGAAGCCGGGCTGATTAGGCTCCACCAGAAAAGCGCTGATGCCGCGGTGCCCTGCTTCGGGATCGGTGATGCAGAAAAGCACCACGAAATCAGCCACGGGGCCGCTGGTGACCCAAGATTTGCGGCCGTTGATGACATACTGATCGCCCTCGCGGATGGCGCGTGTGCGCATGGTAGCTGCATCGGACCCCGACATTGGTTCGGTGAGCGAATAGGCCCCGATTTTTTGGCCGGAGGCCACCGGCATCAAATATTTTTGTTTTTGTGCTTCAGTGCCAAATTTTAGTATGCCAAAGTTAAATAGCGAGTTATTCACCGACATAATGGTGCCATGCGAAGCATCCGCTTTGCAGATTTCTTCCAGGGCTAACACATAGGAGAGTGTGTCCATCCCGGCCCCGCCGTATTCCTCGGGGATCTCGATGCCCATAAAACCCATCTCGCCCATCTTTTTTATGGTCTGAGATGGGAAATCGCCCGTTTCATCAAATTCTGCGGCGATGGGGGCGATTTCTTCTTGCGCGAATCTCCGGGCTTCTCGCCGGATCATTTCGTGTTCATCTGTAAGGGTAAAAGTTGGACCGCTGCTGGTCATACTTCCTCCATAAACGATCTGGGTTTGAAATTGGAGTTTCATTATAGCATGTATCCAAAATAAGGCAGCCGACCGCGGTTATAAGTATATCTACCTATTTGACAGATTATTAGAAAATGGTATTCTGGATATACGCCTGCATTGACATAGAATATCGCAATTGATGATTAAAAGAATTGCCCGCTTATCGGTATACCCATTAAAGCGGGCTTGGTGTTTCGGTTTATTTACCAAAGACACTTTTGGGCACCTCTCTGATAATTTTTAAAACAGATTTGGCAGCGTTTTAGGGAACCGAATGTGATGGATGATCGGCAGAAAAAGTTACAGGAGCTAGAAGCTCGAATCGATTTTCTCGAAAGCGAAAATCAACGGTTGGCTGAACAAGCGCAAGAAACTGCTTTTTTAAGTTCACTGCTTGAAAGCATCAGCGTTGGCAAGCAGCCCAACGAAGTTCTGGCGAATGCTTTAGAAAAAATCTCGGCGCTCAAAAATATCCAATTTGGTGCGTTTTGTGAACTTATTGCGCCCGAAATTCTAACCTTTTGCTCCTTTTCGGCTGTGGCGACCGCTCAATTTACTGTGGATTGCACAGATTTGACGGATGAATTGGCTACTGCCCTAAAGGATGCGCCGCGGGAATATTCTGGGGAGGAATGCCAAACAATGGGTTTGGCACTCACCCTGAAGGGAGAACCGGTTCTCCCTTCCAGGGTGTTACTGATCCCTTTTAAGGCACGTTTAGTCCCACAGGGGATTCTGATCTTGGGGACAGATGATCCCCAGTACAAAATTTTAGAGGAGCTTGCCCTGATAGAGCAATTGCTCAATACGATTGTCAGCCGCTTGGATAATCTTTCTTTGCTGCAAGAACTTGAGAATGTGAATTTGGCGCTGAATATGGAGGTGGACCGTCGTATGGCGGAGTTGCACGAAACGCACGAAGAGTTGCGAAAAACGATGTTGCAGCGCCTCAGCGCGGAAGATGCCCTCTTACGCCAGCGAGATTTGACGATTAATATCGCTGAAACCAGCCCGGTAGGAATTGTGGTCACCGATAAAGTTGGGGCGATTACTTACGCCAACGCACCTGCTGAAAATATTTTTGGGCTTAAGAAAACACTGTTAGCCGGGATTAAATATAATGCCCCAGATTGGCAAATTACCGATTATATTGGCAATCCCTTTCCGGAGAGCGAACTGCCCTTTGCCCAGATTTTGCGCACCAAACAACCGGTTTCGAATGTGCGGCATGCTATCGAGAAACCGGGCGGTGAGCGAATTTTATTGAGAATCAGTGCAGCCCCACTTTTCAACGATGAATTTCAGTTTGATGGCATGGTTGCCACAATCGAAGATGTGACCGAATACTACGAGACCAGTACGGAATTCCGCCGCCTGCAAGATTTTAATGCCAGCATCATTCAGAGCATCTCGGAGGGGATTGTGGTGCAAGATGCCGAGGGTTACTTCACCTTTGTGAATCCGGCGGTTGCCGATCTATTGGGGTATTCTCCGGAAGAATTCATCGGCAAACATTGGAAAGATGTGATCGCCCCGATCTACTATCCAGTTGTTCAAGCTGCTGATGAGCGCCGCCTGCAAGGCAAGGCAGACCGTTATGAGATTGAACTGATTAAAAAAACGGGCGACAGCTTGCCCGTACTCGTCAGCGGCAGCCCCAGAATCGATACACACAGCGGTGAGTTTCTAGGTAGCTTGGCCGTTTTTACAGATATTTCTGAGCAGAAGGAGGCTGAGAAGAGCCAGCAAACTCTTCGCAACCTGGCCGTGCAATTGGCCTCGATCAGCGGCATTGATAATGTTTTACGGCTGTGCGTTGAAACCGCGCTTGATAACACCGCGATGATAGCCGGCGGAATCTATTTGGTAGACCGTTACACCGGTGAAATGTTTCTTAACTATGCTCAAAATTTATCTTCCGATTTTATTGAGAAAACCAGTTTCTTCCCATCCGACTCGCCGCAGGCCCAACTTGTTGGCCAGGGCAAACCCGTTTACACTTTTTATGGTGCAGGATCACCCTTATCCCAAGAAGATTATATGAACCGCGAAGAGTTGAAAGCGATTGCGATTCTCCCCATCCACTTTGAGGAAAATGTGATTGCCTGTTTGATCGTGAGTTCTCGTATTTTGGAGATCATCCCTGAATCCACGAAAGCCATGCTGGAGATGATCTCCACGCAAGTCGGCAGCGCCGTCGCCCGCGCCCAGGCCGAGGAGCGCCTAAAAAAGCGCGCTGACCAATTGGCCTTGCTCAATGGTGTAGGTGAAAAGATTGCCGCTGTGCTGGATTTGGAAAGTGTAATTAACCTGACAGCCCAGTTGGTTCATGCCAGTTTTGGGTATCAACATGTAGCCGTTTTCATGCTGAATGAAAATAAAGATGCTGTGGTGATGCGCACGCTGGCGGGTGATTTCGATGATCTTTTCCCGCCAGAGCATACGATCCGTTTAGGGCAAGGTGTGGTCGGCTCTTGTGTGCTGAATAAGCAGACGTTTTTAGCCAACAATGTAAATACTAATCCTGATTATGTGAACTTTTTTCCCGATCGAATTCGATCTCAATCGGAATTGAGCGTGCCTGTAAAAGTCAGTGGTGAGGTCGTGGGGGTGATCGATGTGCAAAGTTTGCAGCACAATGACTTTGATGAAACGGATGTATTGATGATGGAAACCCTGGCTGATCAGGTTGCGATTGCCATTCATAATGCAAATTTGCACGAAAGTGTTCAAAAAGAGTTGACTGAACGGAAACGCATTGAAATTGCCTTGCGTGAAAGCGAGAAAAAATTCCGCAATATCGTGCAATCCAGCCCGATGGGCATGCACATGTATGAGTTAGAAGCAGATGGGCGGTTGATATTTTTGGATGCCAACCCCGCCGCGGATGCCATCTTAGGGGTAGATAACCAACAGTTTATTGGCAAAACGATAGAAGATGCCTTCCCGGCTTTGACTCAAACCGAGGTTCCTGAAAAATATCGCTTGGCCGCCTCCGCGGGCCTCCCCTGGAAAACCGAACAAATCAACTACGATGAAAATGGCATTAGCGGAGCTTTCGAGGTCTATGCCTTCCAGACCTCCCCAGGGAGAATGGTGGCCTTGTTTCTCGATATTACGGAGCGAAAACGTGCCGAAGATGGCTTGCGCCGTAGCGAAAACACTCTCAGTAGTATCTTCCGGGTCGCGCCCACCGGGATCGGGTTGATTTCCGAGCGGGTCATCCTTCAAGTCAACCAGCGAGTCTGCGATATGGTGGGGTATCAACGTGAGGAGTTAATCGGTAAGAACGCGCGTATCCTTTATCCCAGCGATGATGATTATGAGTATGTAGGACGTGAAAAGTATCGTCAGATCCGTGAGTTTGGTACGGGCACGGTGGAAACCCGCTGGCAACATAAAGATGGGCACATTTTGGATATTTTGATGAGTTCTAGCCCGACAGACCCGGACAATTTAGTTGCGGGGGTTACATTCACGGCGCTCGATATCACCGAGCGAAAAACTGCCGAGGCCCGCATCCAACAGCAGGTTCGCCGGTTAGCAGCGCTGAATCAGATCGATGCGGCCATTACCGGAAACCTCGGTTTGAATCGCACCATCGATATTTTATTGGAACAGACTACACACCAGTTGAATATTGATGCCGCGAGCATCTTACTTTACAAAGCCGCCACCCAAACGCTCGAATATTTCAGTGGATATGGTTTTCGTACTGAGAAGATAAAAACCGCCAATGTGAAATTAGGCGCAGATTTTGCCGGGCGAGCCGCCCTCGAACGGCGCATGCTCAGAGCAGATGATACCGAAAATAATTTCCTCACCCGCTATTCTTTTTCAGACGAAGGCTTTCGCTGTTATTTTGGCGTGCCTCTAATCGCCAAAGGGCAGATCAAAGGCGTGCTGGAGATCTTTCACCGTCAATTATTGGAACCGGGCGCAAACTGGTTTAGTTTCCTCGAAACCCTCGCCGGGCAGGCTGCCATCGCCATCGAAAATGCTGAAATGGTGGATCATCTGGAACGCTCCAATATGGAGCTACGCCTGGCCTATAACACCACCCTGGAAGGCTGGGCCAAGGCTCTGGAGTTGCGTGATTTCGAGACCGAAGGCCACAGCCGCCGCGTCACCGAATTAACCATTCAAATTGCCCGCCTTGTTGGTATACCGGAAGATGATTTGATTCATGTGCAACGGGGGGCCTTACTGCATGATATTGGCAAAATGGCGATCCCCGATCATATTCTGCTTAAAAATGGCCGCCTTGATCAAGATGAGTGGGAAATTATGAAGCAGCATCCGGTTTATGCCTATGAAATGCTCTCCAACATCGAGTTTTTGCGG
>DOTA01000042.1 GCA_003513015.1 Chloroflexota bacterium | reverse complement strand
ATAGTACATTTCTTCGTGGTAGGCTTCGCGCGGCAGGTTATCCACCTGGTGTTTGTGCGGCGGATAGGTGCTCCAATTGCCGCTGGGGGTCAGGGTCTCACCAACGATCAGGCGACGGGCAGGCAGGTCGGGTTGGGAAGCGGTCGTCAGAATCTGCTTGAAATAACGTTTGAAATTTGCCGCGCCCCAGATGCCTTCGACAACCCGGTCAGGGCTGATCATGTAAGGCTGGATTCCATCCTTGTCACTGGCCGCGCTGGGCAGGGCGATCTCTACCCCACCCTCGGCCTGGATGGTGTACTCAGCCCCGGCAGGGATATAGACCGAATGGGGTTTACCCGCGAAAACGTTTGGCCGCCCGCCGACTTTCTCGAAGCGCTGCCCGTTGATTTCAAAGGCGGCTTTTCCGCCCAAAATTACGGCCAGGATTTCGCGTTCGCCGCTGTTGGCGCTGTGTTTTTCACCGGCGGCCAGTTTGAGGAGATTGAAATCAAGCAGTTGACAGGGGTTAATGGGTAACGAGTTAACACCCGGATTGGAAGTAAGCAAGGAATGATATTTCATAGGGAACTCCTAAAGATTAGCGAATTAGAGACTTAATTTGGGTTTCGAAAGGCGCATGAGCGCTTCGACAAAATAATAATCACCGTAAATCAAGCCGTGATCCATCAAATTATGTGGTTTTGAGCGTGTGCCGTGCAGCAACAGGCAGGCTTCGCCGCTTTTAAGACTGGTGTAGGTTTTCCAGAGTGCTTCAAGGATGCTGATGGCACGGTTTTGCCAGATGCTGGCCAGATTCGGGTCATTTTCAACGGCTGCCAGGGAGAGCAGCCCCGCAGCCAGGACAGAGGCCGCCGAACTGTCGCGCACATCGTTGGGGATGAGCGGGCTGTCGTAATCCCAAAACGGTACCAGGTCAGCGGGCAGGCGCGGCCAGAGATAAACCATCAAGCGGCGGCTGGCATTCAGGAAGATAGGATCACCGGTGGCACGGTAACAATCCGCAAAGCCGTAGACACCCCAGGCTTGGCCGCGACTCCAACAAGAAGTGGCGCTCAAGCCCTGGTGGGTACCCTGCTTGATGAAAGCACCCGTTTCAGGGTCAAAATCGCAAACATGTGAGGTGCTGCCATCTGCCCGCAGGTGATGGATCAGAGTGGTGCGCGCGTGGGCGGCGGCGATCTCGGCATAATAGGAGTTGCCGGTTTCTTTGGCCGCCCAGAAAAGCAAATCGAGATTCATCATGGTATCCATGATGGTGCGGCCACGCAGTTCGGGCGAAGCATCGAGCGAGCCCCAGGCCTGGATAAATTGTCCACGAGGGTTGAATCGGCGGCTCAGAATGGATGCAGCTTGCAAAGCCGAGGGCTTGAGGCTCTCATCGCCGGTCAGCCGATAACCCAGGACAAATCCCAATTCGAAGAGAAACCCCAAATCGTGGTCAGACTGGTCGTTCAACTGCGGCAGCAAGCGCCCGGCCCAGGTGTGGGCAGCCGCGGAGAGAGCCGGATCGCCGCTGGCCGCATAAGCCAGCCAGAGCAATCCAACCCAATGCCCGCCCACCCACCAGCCATGCTGCTCAGGAGCGATTTGAATCCACTGGCCACCCTCCGTTCGTTCGGGGAAGTCGGTGAGGGTCGCCAAATTGTGGCGAGTTTTGACGATACAGAATTCGAGCGCATCGTCGAGCCAGGAAGGAGAGGGGATATGGTTCGTCATCAGGTTTCTTTCTAGGCGGTTTCAGTCGAGCCAAGTTTGAATGCGGCGGGAGAGCAAGGCCATCTCGTTTTGAAGGGTGGCTTTCAAATCCATTTCGGGCTCATTGGTAACACGCATCCAGATCCGGCCGATCGAAGTGCAATACAGAGTTTGGAGCAGGCCCCCCAGTTTAATGGTGGGGAAAGGCCGTCCCCCGTTAGCCAGACGCACAAAACCGCTCAAGACCGGGTCAGTGGAAAAAGGCGGCTGATCAAGGATTTCTTGCCGGGCGGGTAAGTGTTCAATCTGTAACGGATAGCTGGCCTGGGCCTCGCGACTGGTAAGGTGACGAATAAGCTGCACGGCCTCTTGCTCGTTATGTGTGTTTTTCCAGATCACCAAGCTGGAACCACCGGCATATACCGGCCCAGGAGAGACCGCCATACCCAACTGCGAGCGTAAGGGGTGATCAGGGGTTGAAATCATCTCGCTGAGCGCCCACATACTCCCATAAGCGATGGCGCACTGGCGATTCATGAAGAAATCAAGACCGCTGGACTGGTTTTCTGGCACGAGATAGGGCGCTAACCGAAAATAGGATTGCAATCCTTCCAGAAAGGCAGGCTGGGTGACATACGCTTGTTTGCCATCCGGCGAAAAAAACTCACCACCGGCACCCCAAACCCAACTGCAGGAGGCCTGCCCGGTGACGAAGGTGTTCCCAATGTGGAGGCTCATGGGGGAAGGATAACCCGATTTTTGCAGCCGTATGAGAGCTGCCTCAAGGTTTTCAGCGCTCTGAAAGGCTTTCTGCTCGTCCACCCCGGCTTCTGCCAGCATATCACGCCAGTACAAAAGACCACGCGGATCCACCAACCACGGGATCGCCCAGACCTGGCCATCGACAACGCGATTTGCATTTTCCCAGGCGATTTTAGAAAAAGCTGCTGTTCCACCCAGCGAGGCAAGTTCTACTTCGCTAAAAGGCCGGAGAGCGTTCATCGCTATTAAATCACTGACTATCGGCGCACCCACTTCAGCAATACCATCCCCACGATTGTAAAGAGCCATTTGGGTGAATGTTTCTTTATCTTCTTCCCATGGAATGTTGGTAACCTCAACCCGCTCTTTTGGAGGGCGCAAGGTATTGTAGGGTTCGAGAAAAGTTCGCATTAGCGTGGCTTCTCTCTCTGATCCACAGACGGAAAACTTCAAAGGTGACATGCTAAATTTCCTTTCGGGAGGCAGGCCGGTAATCTTCCCAGGCAGCTTCCATCAGCATAAAAAAAGCTTGTCCTTCTGGGGCTGTGCCCGCCCGGTCAAAGATCGGCGCTCCGCAAACTCCTTGCACGTAACCGGATGCATCTACCTTTTGGTGAGCCGCGGCGCGCATTTGATCTGCCTTTTCCCTGTAGGTTGCAGGTAACCACCCACCGCGAATGCCGCGATAGATGGAATAGGCCAGCATTTGTGCCACATTGGTTTCGATAAAAGTTTCGGGTTGGTCAAGCACATCATGGAACAGGCCATCCTGACGCTGGTAAGCCAGACACCCATCTAGCAGTTCCTTCAGGTGAACTGCGAGTTCCTGCTTTTCGCTGAGCATGGATTCCGGCAAGGTGCGGATGACGCGGGTGATCCCGGCAGCTGCCCAGCCATTCCCAACGCCCCAGCAGGCTGCCCGTTTGAATGTCTGGCGCTCTTCATTCCACATGTGGGAGTACAATTTTTTCTCCGGGTTCCAAAGACGCTTTTTCAGCCCTTGGATTTGTTTCAAGGTTTCATCGAATTGACCGACGACTGCCAGAAACGGAGGTGCCATGTACATAGAATCGATCCAAATTTCTTTGGCATCCACCAGATGAAAAAGCGTTCCATCAGCAGCACGCGGTGCAGCTTTCAACAAGTAATTCAGCATGGCATCCAATGCGCTTTGCAAGGTTGGTTCTTTGGTGGCGTTTACCGCCACGGATAAGGCTTCTCCATTTGCAGCCGGGTCAGTGACCCCCTCGCCAGTACGCATCAAGGCCAACCGGCCATCCGATCCCTGCCGTTGAACCGCATCTCGCACCAACAGAATGGCAAGATCGGTTTTACCCAGTTCCAGGAACGCCTGCGCTGCCACCCCTTGTTCCCATGAATATCTTTGCATGGTTAGCAATGTCTTGCTGACTCGTTCTAGCATTTGTCTCTCCATGGAAGCACGCTCACGTGTCTAAATGCGATATCGTTTACGAAAAATATAATTTCATTCTCCTGCCCCCGTCTTGCGGTAAGACGGGGGGCGCCAAGGAGAAAGAGATGCCATAAAAATTATGTGGCTCGCAGATCAGGCCTGTAAACAAACTTTACCTGCCATGAGGTAATCATATTTATTCTTTAATCGCGCCCATGGCGATGCCGCTGATGATATAGCGCGAAGCAAAGATATAAACGAGAATGATTGGAATAAGGGACAGCCCCAGGCCTAAATAGATGGCGCCATATTCAGTTCGATAGGCATCTCCACGCATGAGTTGAACCAGCATGGGTAAAGTGAATTTCGAGCGGGTTGAAAGGATAATGAAGGGGGTGAAAAAATTATTCCAGGAACCAACGAATGAAAAAATACCCAGCGTGATCATGCCGGGGACGGCCAGGGGCATCATCACCGAGTGAAAGATGCGCAATTCACCAGCCCCATCGATACGGGCCGCATCAATCAAATCATGGAGCACCATGGCTTCCAGATATTGTCTGGCAAAGAAAGTTCCACCGGCATTGGCGATCAGCGGAATTAGTAACGGGTAATAGGTATCCGTCCACCCCAGGTTGGCCATGAACTTATAAAACCCTAAAATGGTCAGTTGCATGGGGATCATGGTCAAGACCACGATAAAGTTCGAAATCTGTTTTCTCCCCCGGAAAGAGTAAACCACCAACCCATAGGCAGTTACGAAAGCAAAGTAGACAGAGATAAAGGTTGAACTGGCGGCCAGAAAGAGGCTATTTCTTAGGCCTTGTGGCAGGTTTAATCCCTTGGCCAGCAGAAGATTGTAGTTTTCAGCCATATGCGTGCTGGGCAAAAGAGCGAGACCCTGATTGATCTCAGCGGTTGAGCGGGTTCCGTTGACTAACAGAAGCCAGACCGGGACAATAACGATCAGCAATAAGATGACCAGCAGAAGGTAAACAAAAAAGCGAGAAATCCAGGTACCCAATTTATATGTGCTGATCATGATTGTGGCCTCTCTGCTTTCTGATTGATGAGAGACTTCTGGGTAGATTTCATAACATTCTTTTCTCTGTCACCCAGGAAATAGAAGATCCCCACGGCAACAATGGCCGTCATGATAAAAACCACAACACCTACTGCGGAGGCTGCCCCGATGTGTCCTTTCGGGCTGTTATATTTGATATACATCAGCATCATGCTGGTTTGGATCGAGTTTTGGGGCGAGCCTCTGCCATCCGTTAACAGAAAGGGGACGTCAAACATCTGCATACCACCCACCATGGCTGTAACGAAAATAAAGGCCAAAATCGGTTTCAAGAGCGGCAAAGTGATCCGCGTGAACATTTGCCAGGCATTGGCACCATCCACCATAGCGGCTTCATATAACTGAAGGGGAATAGAGGTCATGCCCGCCATAACGATGATCATGGTTTGTCCAAACCAGATCCACCAAGTAATGAAAATCACGAGTGCGCGTGTGATGCCAATATCTTCCATATAGCGCATGGCTTCACTCAAAAAACCGGCTCTGACCATGAATTGATTCACTGGCCCATATAAACCAAACAGGGTGCTAAACAAAGCCGCAATGGCGGCGGGCATGAGCAGGTTGGGCAAATAAAAGACTGCCCGCCACAATCCGACTGCCTTGATGTTGAGGCGTGCGTTAGTGAATAGAGCCGCCAACAACAAGGCAAAACCGATCTGCGGAATAATGATCAAGATCCACATCAACCAGGTATTCCCCACCGCTCTCGGGAATACCCTATCGGCAAATAAGCGGGTAAAGTTAGCCAATCCAATAAATTTGCCATCACCTCCCATAATGGTAGTATCCGTGAAACTCAGTACGAACGTATTGATGATCGGATAAATCCCAAAAGCCAGAAAACCCAATGCAAATGGTAGAAGAAAAAGATACCCAGGGGAAATTTTCTTGAACTTGGCAACTTTCATACTACCTCCAAAGCAAATGATCGAACTTTTTTAATAACCGGTTGGAAGGATACCGGAGAGAATGGGGGGCAGTGTATTCATGCATACACTGCCCCCAACTTTCAATTCATAGAACAGTATTACTTCACCGGAGGTTCAGGCAGAACCAGGTCCGGGAATTCAGCCGAGACATTGTCCAGGAAAGCCTGCCACATTTCGGCTTCCGTTATATTGCCGCTAAGGTACTGATCACGCGGGTCGTTGAGAGCACGCTGGATGGCATCGTCCGAACCGGTCATCAACTTGGCGCTGATGTGCGAGGCAGCAGCCAGGAAACCGACATACGGGTTCTGTCCACCGAGAAAAGCGGAGGCTGCAGTGGGGTCGGCAGCCATCTTTTCGTTCACGATCTGGCTGGAGACGAAATCACCGGCCTGTTTTTGCATATCATCGGGAACGGTCGGGTCAATTTCTTTCAGTTTGGCATTGGTGTAATAACCGGAGGCCCACTTGGTCTGAAATTCCTCGCTCAGGTTGCAGTACTTAATGAATTCTTTGGCAAGTTCGGCATTCTTGCTGCCGTTCAAAACGCCGAACCAGGTGCCGCCCCATTGATAAGGCAGCGGACCGCTGGCCATCGCCCAGTCACCACTGGTGTCGCTCGCGCCGTCCTGCGACTTCGCGTTATTCTGCAAAACATAGGGCAGGCCCCAAGTAGGCAGGAAGTAGCCGAAAACCTTCATCGGATTGCCGTTGGCGTCCTTGAGGGTGTCGTTCATGGCCGCAAACCAGCCTTCAGACCACTGACCGGCGCCGGTTTCATAGCCGTTATCGCGCATCTGTTTGGCAAAATGGATGTAATCTACAACCATGGGATCGATGACCAGTTTGCCATCCTTAACCCAGGGATCAGCTCGATTGAAAAGGAAAGGCGTCATCAGGTCAGCGTTGGTGCTGCTCATGTAGTAGTTGCCGGCGCCGCAGGCTTTGATCTTGGCAGCGGTTTCCATATACTTCGTCATATCCGCAACCATTTCCTGCACCTGGGCCGGGTCATCGGTGCCCAGGCATTCCGAGGCAATGCTGCGGCGATAGAAGAAGGCCCCCGGGGTGGCTTCATAGTCATAAGCCTTGGTCACGCCCTCATAAGTAGCAGCATCGATAACGGACTGATAATACTGGAGATCCTTGGTCAGAGGTAAAAGGTCATTCAGGTCAGCCAAGAGATTAGGCGCTTCCACCCACTCGCGCACAAAACCGGCTTCGAGAGCCACCAGGTCAGGAGCATCAGCGGTGCCAACAGCCGCCTTGACTTTGGTCTGGTATTCACCATTGGTCATCGGAATCATGGTGAAGTTGATCTTGACATTGGGATTCTTTTCCATGAAAGCCACTGCCGCGATGCGAGTGTCGTTGGTGAAGGACCAAACATTCAGGGTGCCTTCCAATCCCTGGGCGGCAGCGGGGGCCGCCGGGGCATCAGTTGCCTTGGGGGCTTCCGTCGCGGGGGTACCACAGGCAGAGAGCAACATGCTCAAAGTCACTAAAACTATTAGAACGAAATTCAAACGTTTCATCTTCTTCATACTCCTTTATGATATATTGGGGAGCTGGAAATCCACTGATCATTGACATGGAGGTGGCTTCCATCTCGTGGGTGACCG
>DOTA01000079.1 GCA_003513015.1 Chloroflexota bacterium | reverse complement strand
GGGCGCGGATTTCGGGGGTCAGGCTGCCGTAACGGGTTTGCGCGCCGCTTTCGGCCAGCTTGCGCAGGTGGCTGTCGGCGGTTTCGCCGGGATGTAGGCCAATTTCGGGGTAATGGGCTTCGCCGAGGGGCAGAATCAGGTTGCAGCGCTCGGTGATTTCGGTAATGTTGCTCAGTGCGGCAGGGAACGCGGCGAAGCGGGCCTGAAATTCGGCCGCGGTGTGAAAATGCGCCTGCGGGGGCGCGAGTTGATCTTGCGGAACCGCCTCGATGCGACAGTTCAGGCGCATGGCGCTGAGGGTGCGTTGCAAGGGCGCTTGATTGGGGGTAAGGTAGTAAACCGGGCTGGCGGCGACGGTGGGGAGGCTGTGTGCCGCGGCCAATGCTGCCAGGGATGCAGCGCTTTCAGGTTTGTGGAGTTGCACGTAGAGCCGTGCGGGGAAGATGGCTTGCNNTGATGGTTAATCACCAACTCCAGGCCGAGAATCGGTTTGATCCTGGCTTGTTGGCAGGCCTCGTAAAATTCTACCGCGCCGGTCAGGCCGTGGCGGTCAGTCAATGCCAGAGAAGTGAATCCCTGGGCTGCGGCGGTCTGGGTTAACTGCTCCGGCGAGAGGATGCCGGTCAGGAAAGAGTAATAGGAGTGGGTGTGCAGGTGGGTCAAGTGAATGCCAATTGGAGGTTTTTGTTGCGGCGTCTGAGGCGTTATTCTCGTGATTGTACAGCAAAACCGCGTAGGTGTGAATCCGAGTAAGGAAACCAGCCATTCAGAGGTAAAATTTCTGTATCTCGAGGTTCCCAAGGAGTTTCATGATGCGCCGCCTGATTTTGCTCCTGCTCGTCCAAGTTTTACTTTTTTCTATAGTTTCTCCAGCTTTTGCCAGTGACCAGATCGCCGTTTACTACGCAGGTGATCCCAACTCCAGCGTGTTGCGCGCCCTAGAATTGGCCGATTTCAGCCTGGTTGCTGAACCCGCTCAGGCCGATGTCATCCTGCTCAACGGAGTCATCCCCAACGCGGCTGAAATTGCCAGCCAGGTGCAAGCCGGAATCGGGCTGGTGTTGCTGATGGGTTCGCAAGTGAATTCTGCGGATGCTGCCACGGTTTTGGGGATTCCCCTGGAATTGGAGTTGCGCGCTGATCCCATCAGCCTGACCGAACTCGAAGTTACTGATCCCCTCACCACTGAGATTATCTGGAACGGTGCCCCCCAGGTGCGCGAGCGCCTGGATACGGTTACGCCGATATCCTCTGTGCAGCCCTTGGTGGTGGCCTATGAAGATGGTGGCTGGNNTCCACTTTCGGGGTGTTCTTTTGGGTGCGGCGCTATAGCAAGAATCACCCCGAGGCGCTGGATCAAATTGTGGTGGATCGCGCCACCTTTGAAGCCCGCGAAGCCAGTTCCGAATGGGAGGAGGTGGGCTTCCACCGGGCGTTGAGCGGTTTTCTGGTGGCACTCTCTATCGGGCTGGTGCTCTTTATTCCATTAATCATCTATCAAAACCTGATTTTGCCGGTTTATATTTTGCCCTCGGCGCAAGCCCTGGGCATTTGGGGGCGGGTAGTGCAATTTTTCTCTTTTGCCTGGTTATTCTTTGATATGGGCACCAGTGTGGCTTTCATCAAATACCTCTCGCAATATCGCGTGGATGACCCCAAAAAGGGTATCCAATATGGGCAGGTTTTCGTCTGGTGGCAGGCGCTCTCCGGCGCGGTGCAAGTGGCTCTGGTGGTGGCGATTGCCAGTACGCTGGCACCCCGCACAGCCTACGCCCTGTACGCCTGGAGTGTAATTATTCACGCTTTTATCCAGGTACCAGGCTTCTTCCAGGTGATGCGCCACGCCTTGAACGGTTTTCAACGCCAGGATTACGCCCGTTATTTAGATATGGGCTTGAGCTTGGTACGNNCTTTTCCTGGCGCATTTCGACTGGGAAGTGGTCAAAACCAGCTTCAAATTTGGGGTTTTCGAAATGTTAGGCTCGCTGGCCTGGGCCATCGGGCAAGCCAGCGAAATCTGGATCACGCAGGCGCGCCTGATCAATTATGCTGAAATCTGGGGCAACTGGGGCTTGGCGCAGAATTTTGTCTTCGCCTTCAATGTGACGCAAACCCTCAACGACGGGGCCATGCCCGCTATTTCGGAGGCCATCTCGCACGGCAAGAAGATTTTGAGCCAGTATTACAGCGTGATGCTCTACAAATGGAACGGGATGATCAGTTTCTTTTTGGGCGCGGTGCTGCTGGCCGTGGCCGACCGTTTTATTTTGGGAGCCTCCGGCCCGGAATTTGTGCGGGCCGCGCGTTATGTCGTGCCGCTCGCCATTTGGGGAACCTTCCAGTTTCCCTCCTGGGTGGGTGATAATGTGCAATTGGGGTCTAACAAACCGTATCTAAAATCCATGTTGATTTTCGGCGAGCAGGTCATCCGGGTGGTGCTGGCCCTGATTTTATTACAGCGCTTCCAGATCAATGCCCTGATTATTGCCTATTTTGTGGGGCTGTTCAGCAAGGGCATTGCCTCCTATTTCGTTAATCATAAATTCTGTTATCCGCAGCGTTTCTTTAGCTGGCAATCGTTGATTGCTCCGCTGCTGGCCGCCGCCGTGCATTTTGCTTGGCTGCGCTGGCTCACCGGTTTGATCTGGCAAGGCGACGAGATCAGCAGCGTGTTGATATTCCTGATCGGCATCTTGCCCTCTTTTCCCATCTATATGTTCTTGTATGGCCTGTTCGGCGGCTGGGATACCGATACCCTCGAAGAATTGCATAACGCCGTTAGCATGACAGGTTTCATTCGCCCGCTGGCCTGGCTATTCTGGAAATCCACGGAGTTGGGCGCTCGTTTCAGCCCGTTGCACAACCGTTTCCCCATCAGCATCCGCCCGGCGGCCATGCTCGAAGCCCGGGATTTGACCGCCGAAAAGGTGAAGCTGTAATGTTGAGTAACCGGGTAACCTGTTACGCGGTTACGGATTAATTTGATCGGAGTGCATTATGAAGACCATCCACATCATTTCACACACCCACTGGGATCGCGAGTGGTACCTGACCTTTCAGCAATTCCGTTTGAAGCTGGTTCATCTGATCGACGGGTTGCTTGACCTGCTCGAAAATGACCCTGATTTCAAATATTTCATGCTTGATGGGCAAACCATCGTGTTGGACGATTACCTGCAAATTCGTCCCGAAAAGGAGGCGATTTTGCGCGAGCATGTGCAAAACGGGCGCATTTTGATCGGCCCCTGGCACATTTTGCCCGATATGTTCCTGGTCAGCCCCGAAGCCCACATCCGCAATCTGCTGCAAGGGGCGCGCACCGCCGCCAAATTTGGCCCGAAAATGCCCATCGGTTATATCCCCGACCCCTTCGGGCATCCGGGGCAGATTCCCCAAATTTTGAGCCGCTTTGGCATCGAAGTCGCCGCTCTGTGGCGCGGGGTAGATGATCAACCCTGTGAGTTGTGGTGGCAGTCACCGGATGGCTCGAAGGTGCTGCTGGCCTTTTTGCGGGATAGCTACAGCAATGGCGCCAGTCTGCCCGCCCAAGATCACCAACAGTTCGCCGCGCAACTCGCTCAAGCGCGCGATTCCCTGGCCGCTCACACCGCGGCGGATGATTTCCTCGTGATGTATGGCACCGATCATATGGAACCCTCCCCGCAAACCTCGGCTGCGATCGCTTACGCCCATGCCAACCTATCGGATACACGTGTGCTGCACTCCACCCTCCCAGCTTACATTCAACGGGTGCGTGAGCAATTGGCAAACCAGGAAATTCCCACCATTAATGGTGAATTGCGCGCTTGCAGCCGTTCGCCTTTGCTGCCCGGCGTGCTCTCCACCCGCATGTGGATCAAACAGCGCAACCGGGCCAGCGAAACCCTGCTTGAGAAATGGGCTGAGCCTTTCAGCGTGTTTGCTAGCCTGGCGAGTGCGGATCAAAAACCGCAGGACACAGGCAGCCGTTTGCCGGTGAATTTATTGGGTGCCCAACGCCTGCAAAACCCCGCGCCTCTCCTGCGGCAGGCCTGGCGCTTGCTGATGGAGAATCATCCCCACGATTCGATTTGCGGCTGCTCCATCGATCAGGTGCATGCTGAAATGAAACCGCGCTTCGCTCAGGTCGAGCAGATCGGCGAAGAAATCACCCGTCAAAGCCTGCAAACCCTCGCCGAACAAACGGATACTCAAGCCCCTCAGCCTGAAGGGTTGCTCTTGGCGCTGGTAGTTTTTAATCCTGTGAATGGCCCCCGTGCCGATCTCGTTCAGGTTGAATTGAATCTCCCCGATGAGATTCCGGCTTTCGAAATCGTGGATGCCACAGGGGCACTGATCCCGCATGAAGTTTTGGGCAGCAGCGAGCAAGAGTTAGTGAATGTACTCATCGAAAAAGGCGGCCTGCGCGATCTGCTCGGTTACATCCACGAGGGGCGCGTATCTGGCATGGCCATTGTGCGGGTCACAGTTGAGCGCCGCGCGGCCACGGCCACCATTGAAGCCATTCTCGACGAACACGGGCAGCCTAACATCCCTGCCTGGCAGCAAGCCGAAAGCCAGGTTGCCGCCCTCGAAGCCGACCCGGCGATTACGCACTTCCAGGTGCTGGCGCGTACGCCTCGGGCTTCGAGCGTGCGTTTTGTGGCTCCTGAAATCCCTGCTTTGGGCTGGCGCACATTTTGGGTGTGCGCCACAGATAAACCCCCAGCGTCGCCCGCGCAGATCAACCCGCTAGTCAGGCCGTTTTTACCCCTGGCCATGCGTCTGGCCGCATCGGAGGCGGGCAGCAAGCTGCTGGCCCGCCTGATCCCCGCGGCTGAAAACAAATCGCCTTTTGTGATCGAGAACGAATTTTTNNCTTCTTGGATGGTGGGGATGCCGGAGATGAGTATAACTTTTCGCCCCCGGCAAGTGATTCCGTTGTGGAAATGCAGGGCGTAGGCTTGAAAGTATTCCGCCAAAAGCTGGCAACCAGCCTCGAGATCCGTGGCCAACTCCAGGTTCCCGCGCGCTTCTCGCCCGATCGGGGCAGCCGCTCCGCCGAAAGGGTAGAAATCCCCATCGTGAGCCGCGTCGCGCTGGCTCCCGGTATCCCGCGCATTGATATCCAAACCGAAATTGACAACCGGGCGGAAGATCATCGCCTGCGGGTGCATTTCCCCGCCCCGTTTACCGTGGATGCGGCTGATTATGACGGACATTTCGAGGTGGTGCGCCGTCCCTTGGGGGTGCCGGAGAAGGGCGCGGCCTGGGTGGAAGACCCCCGCCCCGAGGTGCCCCAGCGCGCCTTCACGGATGTCTCGAACGGTAAGTTGGGGCTGATGCTGGCGAACCGCGGCCTGCCAGAAGTGGAAGTGATCGCCGCGCCCGCGGGAGCCGAGATCGCTCTAACGTTGCTGCGCAGTGTGGGCTGGCTTTCCCGCGATGATCTGCCCGTGCGGCCAGGCCACGCCGGGCCGGGCTTCGAAACGCCGGGCGGGCAGGTGCCGGGCAAGTGGGTTTTCGATTATGCCTTGATCCCCCACGCAGGTGATTGGCAGGCAGCTTTTCCGCAGGCTTATGCTTTTGAAGCGCCTTTACGAGCCATGACTTCCGGGTTGCACGCCGGGGAACGGCCTGCCTTTGGCGCTTTTGTGAGCCACACTCCCGTAGAATTTGTGATCAGTGCGCTCAAGGAAGCGGAGGATGGGCGCGGTTGGGTAGTGCGCGGCTACAATATCACAGCGGAACCCATCGAAGTGACGATAAAACCCTGGTGGGCGTTTGCGCATGCCGAGCGCGTCAATCTGGCTGAGGCGGCGCTCGCTGAGCTTGTTCCCACGGAAGATGGTAGTGTGAATCTGGCAGTAGGCGCATATGAGGTTGCCACGGTGCGTTTTGTTGTGTAGGGATTTTAATCTACTATAATTAGATTCGGCAATTGAGCGTCTTAAACAAAGTCAAATATTCAGGCATCCCCGATACCTGATCATGAAAGGATGAATGATGAAACGCGAAATCCATGCCCCCACGGGTACCCAGCTCACCTGTAAAAACTGGCTGATCGAAGCGCCCTACCGCATGCTGCAAAACAACCTTGACCCCAATGTGGCCTTCGACCCCGACAACCTGATCGTCTACGGCGGCCGGGGTAAAGCCGCCCGCAATTGGG
>DOTA01000478.1 GCA_003513015.1 Chloroflexota bacterium | reverse complement strand
GATCGAAAGCCCCATTGAGCGTGGGCGGCACATCGCTGTAAGCCGGATCAGCTTTGGGTAAGATCAACAAACGATCAAACTGGTTTTGACAATAGGGCACAATATCATCTGCTGGGCGATAAACCCCCGAAGTGGCCACTTCGAGCGCTAACTTTCCCTGTGTATTTAAGGTTTCGGCATCACAGCGATAAACCCGATAACTGGCATAGTTGATTTTGTTCGTCTGCTCGAAGGCATCGGCCCACACCAGATGCAAACGGCCATCCGAGCCGTTGGCCAAGGCTGGTTGCGCCTGCGCCGCCGAAAGTCCCACGATGAGCGGGTCACTCCATACGCTGGCAATCAGGCGGCTTTCATAAATCAGGTTGCTTTGCAACACCTGCCCCGAAGGCTGTTTGGCCTGATCGGCGTGCCAGAGTAAGTGGAGAATGCCATCCGTATCCTGGCCTAAAACCGGGCGTGACAAGCAGGGTGGCGCGGGGATGATTTTGGTGAGCGTGCCCTCTTCACGGTAGCGTACCTGCCCATCTGTGCCGCACCAGGCTGCCTGAATCGTGCCGCGCGCGTCAACTAGCACTTCGGGCAACTTTCCCGCTTCCTGGTAGCCCACTTCAAAGGCCTGCCCCGCCGTCTGTGCCACGGCCACAAAGATTTCTGCGCCATCGTCAAAGGCCAGCGCGAAACCGCCCTCGGGGCGGGCCGCCAGCCGGGGGTTTGCCGCTGCGGGCACCTCCGCGGCCAAAGCGCAGCCGGTGGCCGCCATAGCGGGTGAATCCCCAATTTTCCAGGTGGCGTAGGGCAAGTTTGAGCTTGAACTGCCCCAAACCGCCAGAACTTCTGTTGAGTTGACGGCTATTGCCGGGTTGAGGTTGGTTTCACTGGCGCAGGGATCACTCACCAGATCGGATAACACCGTTGTTGTGGAGCAATCACCTTGGAGGCAGTACCGATATAAAATAACGGAAGCACCCTCCTGGCCCGCGGCTGTTTCTGTCCAGAGGAGGTGGATGCCCCCCTTAGCGTCCACGGCTACCTTGGGGTTCCGCGCTTCCATCCCTGCTGAATCCAACATCTTTTGAGGGTGCTGCCAGATTTGTATCCCGGTATCATCGGATGCGCTGGTCGCCAGATAGATTGCGCCATCTTGTGCCCAGGCCACCGCCAGCAAATCTCCCGATTGGGCAATACTGGGGTCCGCGACGGGCACCGTTGATTCGGAGACCGCCCAGGGGCCAGACCAATGCACGCCGATGCTCTGGGAGGGCAGAAAATCGGAGATATGACCTGATGAGGCACTTAATGGCGACATCGCCAACAAGCGTGTGAGCAAAAAAATCACGAAAACGAAGATCAGTGTGCCCCAAAAACCGCGTTTGCGATAAAACTTGGTATGTTTGAACCACTGAGTGGCTCGATAGAGTGCGTTGGCTCGAAGTTGGCTGCCTTCTTGGGCAAGTATTTCCTGGTCTTGGCTGAAAAGCCAGCCCAAGAAAAAGCCGCCCACGCCACCAAATAAAAGAAAGGAAAACAGCAATTCAAAAGGGGCCGCGCCGCTTTGGTAGAGGCGATAAAAATATTGCCACAAACCGAAACCAAAAGCCAGGCCGCCCAAACCAAAGGCTAGCGCGGCGATCCCGGCCACCCGCCAATAACTGGTTTTGGCGGGCAGCGTGCCGGTCATCAGGCCGGAAACGAGACCAAACAAGGCTCCCACTAGGCCGATGCTGATCGAAAAGCCGAGCGGGGAGGAACCACCGGTGTTATACATGGCCTGCATGGCGATCAGGAGCAAAATCGGGAGCAGCACGATGCCAAAGCCGGTGCCAATGCCCAGGGCGCTGCGGGCGATGGTGCGACGCCGGTTTTCGGAACCAACGGCATAAGCCAAACTCAAGCCGCCCAGCGCTCCCGCCAGCGCGCCGCCTAAAATCACCACAACGAACAGGATCACCAGTCCGAAATACAGGCGTTGATGTTCAATATTATCGCTGATTGACTTTAGAAAGCCGATGTTCAGCACCAGTCGGATGAGTGCTACGCCGATAACGAATCCCAGGCCGTATCCCAGGGCGCTGATCAGCGCGGCGCGTAGATGTTTGCGGTAATTATTCATGGCTTTATCCTTTTTCGAGGTGAATTCGCCCTTTTGTACCATAGAATTGTGTAACCGATAAGTCGGGTTGCCCACTAACCTCGTTCTAACCTCAGCGTGATACAATCGCCGCCAATGAACGCAAAACGAAAGAAAATCGGGCGCTATCTGGCCACCATTCTGGTGATGGTGGTTTTCGTTTTGCTGTTGGGGCGCAGCGATATTGAACCCGGCGATATTACCCAGCGCGCCCACGGCTTTACCCGTGAGATCGAGTTCGATTTTGCTGGTTGGGGGCGCGATGCCCTGTTTTTGAAATTTCGGGAAATTGCCCTAGGCGCGGTGGATTATCTGCCCCCTGAGACCCAAAAGCAAGTGGTGCTCAACTACCTCGATTTGATTCGCCAGATTTCGCAGTACGAAGGCCAACTCTACGAAATCTACGCCGATCCGGCCATCAGCGATCCCGAAGCCGCTTCGCTGGAAATTCGTCAAAAGCTGGAGCCACTCTACAATCAACGGAATCACCTGGCTCCCCTGGCAGAGGCCATCTTGCAAAACCAACTCACGGCTGTCGCCTCGGATTTCGGATTAACCTTGGGCGGGCAATCCATCCCTCCCGCTTTGTATCACGTCACCCCGCTGCCGCTGGCATTAATCATCTCGCCGCGCGATACCATCCGCCAGGAGAGCGATATCCCCCTGATCCCTGATCTGACCGTGGCGCAACGGGATGCCCTAGAAAATAAGGTAGATGAAAACCTGGATGTTTCCTCGCTGGTGGTCAATGTGGGCGGGGTGGGTATGTACCCCACGATGGTGATGCAAACCACCGATCTCAACTGGTTGGCCGAGGTGGTGGCGCACGAGTGGATTCATAATGCGCTTACGCTGCGCCCCTTGGGAGCCAGCTACTTGAGCAGCCCGGAACTACGCATTATGAATGAAACCGCGGCCAACATCGCCGGGAAAGAACTTGGTGCGGCGCTGATTGAGCGCTTTTACCCGGAATTTGCGCCTCCGCCGCCTGCACCCACACCCGCACCCGAGGAGAGCGCCGCGCCTACCTCCGCGCCCGAACCTCCGGCTTTCGATTTTCAGGCCGAGATGTACGAAACCCGCGTGCATGTGGATGAATTGCTGGCTGCCGGGGCTGTGGACGAGGCTGAAGCTTACATGGAAACCCGTCGCCAGTTCTTTTGGGAAAATGGGTACCACATCCGCAAGTTGAACCAGGCTTTTTTTGCCTTTCATGGCGCTTATGCCGATATGCCCGGCGGCGCGGCCGGCGCGCAGGACCCGGTCGGCCCGGCGGTGCGGGCGCTGCGCGCGCAAAGCGGCTCATTGGTCGAGTTTATCCGCCGCATTTCGTGGATGTGGAAGTTCGAGCAGTTACAAGCCGCGGTTGAAAATAGTTGATGAACAAAAATTGGGAATAAATCCCGGAATGGAGAAAAAAATATGAGAAAAAGATTCGCGATTTTATTAATGCTGATTCCCTTGTTGATGGCGGCCTGCACACCCGCGGAGACGCCCACGATTGAGGAGGCTCCCGCCACCGAACTGGCCGCGCCGCCCGCAACGGAATCCGCTAAGCCCGCACCCACGGCGAAACCCGTATCCCAGGGGCCGGCCGC
>DOTA01000284.1 GCA_003513015.1 Chloroflexota bacterium | reverse complement strand
GGAATCGTATCATGGAAATTTTGTTATACTTGCGCCGCAAATGAACGAAAAGACAACTCCAGCCTTTTATATCCGCGACATTCCTGTTTACGGAGACACGATTCTCGCACCCATGGACGGCTACTCAGACTGGCCCTTCCGGTCGCTTTGCCGCGGGCTTGGTTCTGCCATGAGTTATACCGAGTTCGTCAATGTGCGCGATATCCTGGCGCGCCCCGGATACGTGCTGCCCAAAATGTGCTTCAAAGATGCTGAACGCCCCGTGGCGATTCAAATCTATGGGGATCATCCCGGTGAAATTCTGGAAGCAGCTTTGGAAGTCCAGGAACTCGGCCCGGATGTGATCGATATCAATATGGGCTGTCCTGCCAAATCGGTTGCCAACCGCGGCGCGGGCGTAGGGTTGACGCGCACGCCCCTGAAAATTGCGCGCATCTTCCGGTTGTTAACCGCCAACCTGGAAGTGCCCGTCACGGGCAAAATCCGCTTGGGCTGGGATGACGACTGCCTGACCTACAAGCTGGTAGCTCGCATTGTGGAGCAAGAGGGCGGCCAACTGCTGGCAGTTCATGGGCGTACCAAAGAGATGGGCTACGGTGGTGAAGCCAATTGGGAGGCTATTGCCGAAGTGGTGCAGGCCGTTTCCATCCCGGTGATTGGTAATGGGGATGTGCAGACAGTTGCCGACATTCAGCGCATGAAAGACTATACCGGCTGCGCGGGCGTGATGATTGGGCGTGCCGCCATCCATAACCCCTGGATTTTCAGCCGTCTCGATCGGGAGCAAGTATCCGTTGAGCAAGTCCGTGCCACGATGCTAACGCATCTGGACCGTAACTTGGAATTCTACGGCCCCGAACGTGGATTACGACTTTTTCGCAAATACGCTGCTCAATACCTGACCCCCTACCGGCTTTCCACAGAAATCCGTCAAAAACTACTCACCCGTGAAGAGCCGGAAGAATTTCTGGCGCTGTTGGACGAAATCACTGCCACCGCAGAAAGCTGACCGACGCCCGCGGTTTGTGGTCCGTTGCCTGTGATTTGCCATTATCCATCCGGCGCAAAAAACTGCATCCCCACCCCCATGCGATCCAAGCCCTCTTCGGCCCAATATTGCACCATCGTGGAGCCCTCTTGCCAGGCGGCGAATAGTGCGGCGATGGCGTTTTTGTCGCCGATGAGCGCCAGGGCGCGGGCCGCTTCGATTTTGGCGGAAGGGCTGCCAGCCTCCAGGGTTTGGATCAACCCAGGGAGGCCCGCACTGCCTGTTGAAATCAAGGCATCACCAGCCAGGCGGGCCAGCAGGCGGTCACGCGCATCTAGGGCGGCGATCAAATCGGGGATGGCCTCATCCGCGGGCTGCTGGCTCAAACCCAAGGCAGCGCACTGCCGCACAGCCGGGTCAGGGTCGCACAGACCTGCTAAAAGCCGCGGCGGAACTTCCGGGTGCGGGATCACTGATAAAGTCCGTAGTGCCCACCAGCGTTTTTCGGAGTCGGATGAATCCCCTAAATCAAACAGCGCCGGGAGAGCGAATTCTCTCAACGCTGCGATTTGTTCTACGGCTGCTTCGGCAACTTCATCGTCACCGGAAGTCAGCTTGGTGATTAGGTTTTGAAGATCGGGCATAGACAAATAACGTAAGGGCGTGATTCAATTACGCCCCTACCCAAAAATTACTTCTCCGGCGGCGGGACGGGCAGACGATCGGTTTCGGTGGCTTGCCACTTGTCGCCTTCGTCGATCAACATCACGGGGATATCTTGCACAATGGGGTATTTGCGCCCGCAATCCTGGCAGATGAGCCAGCTTTCTTTGTAGTATTCGAGCAGGCCGTCGCTTTCACGCACGCAGGCCGGGCAGCGCAGAATATCGAGTAAATCTTGACTGACCATGAGTCCTCCTTCTAGAGTAGTTAGCGGCAGGCTTCCCGCCAAGCATCTAAATCCCAGTTTTTCTTGAGGAAATCAAAATTCAGGGCGTTTACCTGAGGGCAGAATTCGCTTGTTTCGAAGTCATATTCTACCCCAAAAACAGCCTTATTGGCTTGCACAAAAGGCGTGAGCCAGCTACACACATTGTAGCCAAAGCATTCCTCATTGAGTGCCCACTCGAAATAGGGCAGTAAATCGGCAATTTGATCGAGGTCGTTTTTTAGGCCAATCGAAAGGCCACGCTGGTGGGCTTGCTCAGACAGCCAGATATTATAGGTGATCTGATCCTGATAGGTGAGCGGGAAACCGGAGTTTGCCGTGTAACCATCGATATTGTCCGCTTCAATTCCATCACAGTTTTTCTGTTTTGCCAGATCGAGTCGGGCGGCCATGATTGGGCCGAGAATATCGAGACGGCGAATATCAAGCCAGTATTCCTTCCAGCCTGACATTTTTTCGCCAATTACCTCGGGGGGAAAATCATTTGCATCGGGCCGCCATGGTTCCAAAGTGCCGGCGCTAAAATAACAAATCACGATGCGCCCATCCGCATGAAGTTGATCGATGGTAGCCTGGGAGTTAATCAGATCGATATCATACATTTCGACATCAAAAGATGTGTCGATCGTATCACCTGAGAGTTGCCATTGCCAGCTTGTGCCGGGGGTAGGCCGCCAGATTTGGGGATTTTCTGCCTTCTGGGAGGCAACCAATGGCAGGAAGACCGTTTCCGTGATTGTGGGTTGCGCCGCAACGAGAATCGGGTTGCCAGCCGTGACCCAAAATGGCAGAAGCAACAAGCTCGCTAATAAAAATATTTTCATTTTATTACCTCATCGGGTGCTGGGGCTGCACGGCGAACTGGAACTGATGCGCGCTGGCGGCATCCCATTGGTGCCGGGACCGTATTCGCAAACGGCGCGCCAGGGTTCGTAGTGCGTATTGAAGACATCCTCGATGATGACGTTACCGTTGCGATAAACGGTTCGGCTAATACTGACATCTGCCCCTTCAACGGCCCAATCGACTTGTTTGATTTCACCCTTGGCCAAATTGGGATTCTCGTTGAAAACCGGGTCGGGGGGGTCTTGCTGGTTTTGCAGTCCGCTGGTGTTCCAATCGACGCTGCGACCATCCGAGGTGGAGTAGAACTTCCATTGCAGCCAGTTATCGCCAACGTAGGTTTCCATCAGCAGCCAATAGGGTGTATCGTTGGTGAACTTAAAATCCACCAGGGGCACATAAACGGTGGCATCCAGCCCGGCCAGACTGGCATCATGCCCGGTGTAGGTTTGCTCATAATAGTAGACCCGGTAGGCGTGCGGGTGACGCTCTACCACCGGGAACCCGCTGAAAAAGACGGTGCGGAACAGGGTCGTGCTGACCTGGCAAACGCCGCCGCCTACGCCTTTGATAGTGCGGTCGCCATAGATGATCCAGGCTTCGGCGTAGCCCGTATCCAGGCTGATGTCGCCTAGCACCGAAGCCATCGAGAAGGTTTCTCCCGGAGCTATCAGCACGCCGTGGAAGCGCCCGGCGGCGGCGGTAATATTCTGGATGCGCGAGCTATCGGAACCGCGAAAATACGAAACTTCGGAATGTACCAGTTCGGTAATGCCCAGGTCGGCGGCCTGCACATCGTCGGTGATGGCAGGTAGGGTGTAATCCATATCGAGTTTGAGGCGGTGTTCCCCGGCAATCAGGTTTTCATTGATGGCCGTGATGCTGGCTTCAATATCCAGCGATTGCCCGATGACTGCCGGTTGGATCACTTCCAGTTGGCGGGTCTCGTCATTGAAGATAAAGCGGGCATCGGCAGCCTGTTTCCCCAGACTGGGGGCGATTTCGGTCAGGAAGGTGCGCAGCTTGCTTGTATCCAGCCCAACTTGATAGGTGGCTCCCTCGGGGGTGGCAACCCGCTCGATGGTCAGCATCCCCGCCAAATCCTCAGGGCTGAATTTCCAAGGGCCGGGATCCCCCTCCACGGCCTCGGGTACCGTCAAAACCAGCGGAGCACTCAAAATCTGGCGGGCCAGATCAGCCTGTTCGCTCACATCCAAAACCGTGGGTTCATCTTCCGAAATCACCAACGGCACTTCGCCATCGATCAGCATTTGCACCTGTGCCTGCAGTAGATCACGCGTGGCATACACATCCAGCGTACGCCCCACTTGCCCGGGCTGCACCACCACATCGGTGCCATTAATTTGCAGCGAAGCTTCCACGGTGGGGCGGTCAATTTGGGCCGCCAGCCCGCGCAAATAGTTTTCGGCCAGGCGCTCGTCGAAAATTAACGCCGGGGTTAGCGTCACGCCGGAATACCAGGACTGGAATTGTTGGTTGATTTGTTGGAGGAAGGAGCCCTGGCGGCCAATTTCGTAGGCGATTTGGGCGTTGGTTTGGCCGTTGAAGGATAAACCAACCTCGGTGGGTGCCGCCACCCAAATTTGATCGCCATCCCGCAGCAGCACTTTTCCCCGCTCTGGATAGGTGATCTGGTAATCCAGGAGGGCCGCGGCTTCCTCGGGTTTCATCCCGGCAATATCGATCCAGCCCACCCGCACGCCGGGATAGATGTAGCCGTTATAGAAAGCCTGAAAGCCGATTAAAAGTGCCAGTATGGCCACGGCGAAAACCACCGCGCCGCCTGCCAGGCTAGCCCCAAGAGAAAGGAAGGGAGAATTTTGAGTGCGCATGATTATTCGGACAAAAGTGGTTCTATTTTACCGCAAACCTGCGAGGTTTATAAACCTCGCAGGTTTAACGGACGTTCATCTCAGTCCAAACGTTCCCCTGCAATCCGATGTATAATCGTTGTACACCATCCTTTCACCGGAACCTTGCCTCTGACAAACCCGTCTCCTATGCGAGACGAGGAGTTTCCCCATGAAACCTAAAACGCATCGAGCTTTGATCTATCGCTTTTTTCCGCTTGGGCTGCTTTTGCTCTTGCTGCTGGCGCTGGGAATGGCCTGTTCCCTGACCTCTAAATCGCAGCCTGAGGAGGTTGCCCAACCTGCGGCGGATGTAACCATCCCAACCCCATCCCCGACCATTCCGCCGCCGCCCACCCCCACCGCTCAACCCTTGCCACCCGCGTTGGTTGAAGCCGACCCGGCCCCGGGCGCGGCGCTTTCCCCCCAGGGTGCGCTAACCTTTTACTTCAATCAGCCTATGGATCGCGGTTCCGTGGAGGGCGCTTTAGTCGGCGAACCACAGCTTTCCGGGCGTTTGAACTGGCTGGATGATGCCACCCTGGTTTTCGAGCCGGATGTCCCCTTTCCCTCAAACACTCCCGTAACCATCCAAATGGGTACCACCGTCCGGGCTGCCAACGGGCTGTCCCTACTGGAGCCGGTGTATCTCTCCTACCGCACCGCAGCCCCGCTGCATGCTATCCAGGTGCTGCCCGCAGCGGGAACTCTGGATGCCAACCCCGGCTCGGCAATTGTAGCAACCTTCGATCAGCCGGTGGTGCCTCTGGGCGCTGATCCGGGCACCCTGCCGGCGGCTTTCTCCGTGGAGCCAGCCGTGAACGGCCTGGGCGAGTGGGTTAATACCAGTACCTACATTTTTTACCCCGATCCGGCGCTCTATGGCGGCACGACCTACAATGTCAATCTCAACCCCGATTTACACAGTACGGCCGGCAGCAACTTCGAGGGTCTGATCGAGACACCTGGCAGTAATGGTTGGTCTTTTTCCACCGCACTGCCGCAGTTACTCTCCACTTCCCCGTTGGCGGATGAGTCTTTCATCTATCTGGATGCACTCGTGGAATTGACCTTCAACCAAGCTATGGATGCGGCCAGCGTGGAAAATAACTTCACTTTGCTGGATGTCAACGGCAGTCCTATCCCCGGCGCTTTCGGCTGGGGGGCTGATTTCACCACCTTGGTTTTTACCCCCACCCAATGGTTGGCCCGCTCCTCCACTTATACCCTGATCCTTGTGGGTGGGGCGCAATCGCAGGGCGGCGCACCTCTGGGGAATGATCTCAGCCAGCGCTTTTATACCGTGCCGCACTTTTACACCGAAGGCAGCGATCCCGAGCAGGGTGGCATGCTCAGCAATTATCAGGGCCTCAGCATCTACCTTAGCTCACCGCCCGATCTGAAAAACAGCGATCCGCTCGATTATATTTCTATCACGCCCAAGGTGCCCAACCTGGGCGTTTGGGGCGAAGATACGCTCTACATCAATGGCAGTTTCGCGCCTAACACCGAATACGTGCTCACTCTTTCAGGCGCTTTCACTGATCTTTGGGGGGAAGCACTCGGTGACGATTTCACCCTGCGCTTTTACACCGCACCGTTAGACCCCACTCTGTTCATCGCCCACGGTGGATCAGAATTATTTGTCACCCCGCAAGATACCACTTTTTTGGCGCAGGCTGCCAACCTCAACAGCGTCAACTTTTTTTTGGGCAGCGTGCCGCCCGATCAAATCTGGCAATTTTTGGGGCCGAACAGCTATGCCAACCTCAGAAATTACCTGCCGCAAGATGCCCAATCCTGGAATCAACCCCTGGATGTTTCTAGCAGCCACATCAGTTCCGTGCAACTTCCCATCACCCCGGGCGGGAATGCCTTACCCCCGGGTATGTACCATCTTTCGATGTACGCCGATGGCCTGGCGTACCCCCCCGGCCCATTTTTGATCATCAGCAGCAATGTCAACCTGACCTTTAAAATCAGCGCCACACAGGCCTTCGTCTGGGCCTTGGATTTGCGCAGCAACACGCCCGTGGTCGGGGCTTTTATCGCCATCCATGATACCGAAGGCAACGTGCTGACCAGCGGCACCACCGACCGCGACGGCGTTTTCCAATCGGCTATTCCTGCCCGGCCCGATGTTTACGATACCTACTACGCCATCCTCGGCTCGCCCGGCGACGATGCTTTTTCCATCGGCTATAGCACCTGGGATTCTGGCCTGCAAGGTTATGATTTCGGGGTATACCCGAATTACGAAGGGCCGCATACCACGGTCTACATCTACACCGACCGGCCCATCTACCGCGCCGGTGATACTGTCAACTACCGGGCCATCGTGCGGCAGGTTCGCAATGGGCGCTACAGCCTGCCCGATCTGGGTATTTTGCCGGTCAGCATTTTGGATGGCAACTATCAAACCCTGTCCGATCTGGAACTTTCGCTCTCGGAATTCGGCAGCGCCCACGGCCAATTCAGCCTCTCCGAAGATGCCGCCCCGGGCTACTACCAGATCAACACCCCCTACGGCCTGACCACCTTCCAGGTGGCCGAATACCGCAAACCCGAAATTGATCTACAAATCAGCGCAGCTCCCGATCCTGCCCTCACCGGGCAAACCCTCACCGCTCAGGTTTCGGCGCGCTACTTCTTCGATGCGCCNNAGGCCGCACCGGCCCGGACGGGCTTCTGACCATCGAGATCCCCACCACCCCCGCGGAATCCGCCAAACGCTACATCATCGAAGTCACCCTAAACGATGAAAGTGGCTTCCCCGTTAGCCGCCGCGCCGAAGTGGTGGTGCACCCCGCCGATTTTTATGCCGGGG
>DOTA01000536.1 GCA_003513015.1 Chloroflexota bacterium | reverse complement strand
TCCCACTCGGCCTCGCTGGGCAAGCGGAAGTGCTTGCCCAGCCTTTGGCTGAGCCACTCGCAATAGGCCACGGCATCAGGCCAGGAGATGTCAGTCACGGGATGCTGCCCTTTGCCGTGGGGATATTGATCCCCCCGCCAGTTTTCCGGGGCCGCGTAACCGCGAGACTGAATAAAGGCCTGGTACTGCTGATTTGTAATCGGGTATTTCCCAATCCAATATTCGGAGAGTTTGACGATATGCTGGGGTTTTTCTTCCTCGCGGGCGTTGGGGTCATTCTCGGAGCCCATCACAAACAAACCGGCCGGGACGCGGATGATTTGCGGCAAAAGTGGGAAGCGCTGCGCCAGCAGTAAATCGATGAGGGCTTGTTTNNGGCGTTTTCCTGGGCCTGTTGCAGGTCTCTGGGGCGGTCGCCATCCTCCAGGGCTTGCCACAAACCCCGCAAATAACCGCGGATGCCCGGCAATTCCTGGTAAGTTAAACCATCCACGACGGCTTTGGCAAGTTGTTGGGCCTTGGTTTCCACATCTGCTTGCGAGGTCGCGAAGCGTTCTCGAAAAACTTGAGCGCGGGTTGTGGCGGTCAGCCCATCCATCTCAAACCAGGCCAGGGCAAAACCGGCCGAATCCACTTCGGCATCTTGATACCCGGCCTGACCCTGCCGCACGATTTGCAAGCGTTTGCGGTAGCTTTGGGTCAGGCGTTCACGTTCATCCTCATCGGCGGCACGCGCCAGGATCATTTCCACCTGTTGGCGCACGCGTTCTGGATGATTGCTCAAGAGAGCTTCGCGTTCCTGACGGCTGGGGCGCATCAAATCGGAGAGGCCCTCGGCGGTGCCAGTCAGATAAATATAGGTTGCCAAATTCCCCGGATGGATTTTGCGGAACTGCTTTTCACCGGAAGTAAACAAGCGGTTGAGGGCGCTGCGCGTTTCCGCGGGGACGAGTTCATTCAGGGTAGGGCGGATTTTCTCGGTATTTTTGCGCATATTTTCAGCGAGTTCGAGATCGCCCTTGACCAATTCCGCTTCAAATTCATCGAACACGGCGCACTGTTCCACCAGAGTCAGGGCCGCGGGGTTCTCCCGGAAATACTCATTCAAAGCACCAAACCGGCTCTGGATCACCACCATCTTGGCTAGCAATTCCGGGTCGACCGGGTCCATCTCCCAGGCGTTGACGCGCACTTCGGCCAGTTCCCAGAGGGTGCGGTAAATATTCAGGGCGCGCTTGACCTTGCGGGGATTCGGTTCCAACCCCTGGGCGAAAACATCCGGTGCTGTGGCGCAAATCTGATGCACATCAGCATAATCATCCACCACAAAGCGCATGATGCGATTGTCATCCAGTGGCGGCAAATGGAAGGGGATTTGAATGATCTTCTCCAGGTAGTCATCGGCCTCGTTTTCCTGGAATTTGTATTTGATCGCGATGCCCTGGGTGACGATCTCGTGATCGAGGCCGATGATGTAGACACAGCGCGGCGTGTTAGTGAACAGCTTGATGGCTTCAAGCACTTCGGGAATTTTATCGGGCGTGCAGCGATCCAGATCGTCGATGAAAACCACCAAGCGTCCTTGCTCCCCCACCCAGGTTTTGACCAGCCGCTCGAATTGTTTTTGCAGGCGCTGCAATTCGCTGACCTGAATCTCATAAGGGCTTTCTTTGAGAATCACATCGAAATCAATGCTGACCTTCTCTTTAGCGGCTTCGATGGCCGGGGCCAAGAGCAGCCACAGACCCAAAATCAGGCTGGCGGCCCCGCCCGTGAGGGGATCGAGGGCGAAAGCCATTAACCCGCCCGCATCCTTGACCGCATCATCCGGCCATAAAATCGTTAGCAAGATGGGCGTGACTGCCACAACAATCCGGTAACTGTTCACCAGCAAGGCCCGCAACAACTCGCCCCATTGAACGCGCTCGCGAAACAAACTCCAATCGAAGGCCCAACGCCGCCGCCGTGGCAAACCCTTGTGCACCTGGGAAAACAAGGCTTGCAAAAAAGCGTTCCACAACTCTTCTCGGTTGCTGAGTTGCCAGACGTTGATCCAAATATTTTCGATGGGAACTGCGCGCTCGCTGAGTGATTCCGCCACCAGACGCATCAGGCTGGTTTTACCACTGCCCCAACGCCCGAAAATCCCGATAGCCAGAGGCGTATCGGCGGTAGCGGCGCGGTCTGCCAGCACATTGGCATAATCTTGCGAGCCGAAACGATCTTGCCCGGTATCAAAAATTTCACGATCCGACCACTTACCCTGCACACCTGAAACGGTCGTTTTCTCTACCATCGAAAACACCCCACTTTCCACTGCCAACTACCCACCAATTACACTCCCACTAGCACGGCTCGTGCCGGAGCGCCATCCACGCCTTGTAAGTTGAGCGGCAGGCAATAGAGGGTATACCGTCCCTGCGAAACCTCCGATAAATTCACCCCCTCCAAGATTAATACGCCGGCCTTGAGCAAAATCTCATGTGTGGGGCGCGAATTTTTGAAAGGCGCGACTGATAGATAATCTATGCCCACCAGTTTCACGCCGCGGTTGACCAGATACTCAGCCCCATCGGCGGCCAGCGCCACAAAATCGGTCTGGAATGCGGTTTCACGGCGCGCCCAAATCTTGGAGTTGCGCGTCTTGAACAAGATGCGGCGGGTACGCGGCGGGATTTCAGCATTCTCCAAAATTTCAGCGGTGATCAAATCCGCCTCGGGCAGGTGCAGCACATAGGCGCGGCCCATCATCAGGTTTAGGGGCACTTTTTCGAGCGTGTGCCCCTCCGCCAGAAAATGATAGGGAGCATCCACATGCGTGCCGGTGTGAGCGCTCATGGCCAGCCGCGAAACGTTGGCATTGGCTCCTTCTTCAATTTTGGCAACCCGCTCAACCTGCACCGCGGGATCCCCAGGCCAAACCGGCATTGTCGGAAAAATCGGAACGGTAATATCGTAGGTTTTCATCGCGCCTCCTCAAGGCAAAACTTGCACAATATCTTGCTTTGAGTATATTGTAAAGTAAAAGAAAAAGCAATCGGGATTACAAATTACAAGCAACAAAGGGCAAGCAGCAAGCTACAAGTTGCAAGTAGCGATGGTGAATTTTTTCAGCGCCTCGCGGTCGATGGTGATGCCCAGGCCGGGGCCGCTGGGCACATCGATGGTACTGTCAGCGTTGAGCGTGAACTGTTCATGGGTGATGTCGCGCGTGTAGTAGCGCTCGGTAGCCGAAATATCGCCCGGCAATTTAAAGTTAGGTAGCGAAGCCAACGCCAGGTTTCCGGCCCGTCCCACGCCGGTTTCGAGCATTCCCCCGCACCACACGGGAATCCCTTGCGCCTCACACAAATCGTGGATGGCAATTCCTTGGCTGATTCCCCCCACCCGCCCCGGTTTGATGTTGATGATGCGGCAAGCTTGCATTTCGAGGGCCTGGCGGGCATGCCGCGGTGAAGTGATCGATTCATCCAAGCACAAAGGAGTTTTGAACCGGGTTTGAAGGGCGCGGTGATCCCACAGGTCATCCTCGGCGAGGGGCTGCTCAATCAAAAGCAAGCCTAACTCATCGAGGGGCAGTAGCACTTCGGCGGATTCCAGGCTGTAGGCCGAGTTAGCATCCACTTGCAGGCGCAAATCGGGGAAGGCGCGGCGCACCGCCTGGGTTTCGGCCACATCCCGGCCGGGCTTGATTTTGATTTTGACGCGACGGTAGCCCTGCTCAAGGTAGCGGGTCACGGTCTCCACCAGGGCCGCAGGGGAGGGCTGAATGCCCACGGAGACGCCGACCTCCACGCGGGTACGCGCGCCACCCAAAAGTTCCCGCAGTGATTTTCCTGCCCTTTTGCCGGTTAAATCCCACAAGGCCATTTCCAATCCGGCTTTGGCCATCTGATGTCCTTTGACATGCGCCATCTTATGCTGCAAATCGGTCACATTGGCAATGTCAACATTGAGCAGCATGGGAATGAGAAAATCTTGCAGGATGTGCCAGGCCGTGCCCACGGTTTCGTAGGCGTAGCCGGGGTCGCGATCGGCGACACACTCACCCCAGCCGGTGAGGCCCGCGGATTTCATTTCCAGCAAGATGCAATCGCGGGTGTCGATGCTGCCAAAGGAGGTGGCAAAGGGNNGATGCACAAAATCGGTAACCAAGTAGCCGCACTCGAAGAGATGGGTAAAGAGGCTGCGGGTGTGGCTGCGCCATTCCAGGGCCAGCGCGGGATCGATGGCTTTGAGGGCCAGAAAATCGGCGGGGATTTCGAGCAGGAGCAGGGGAGCAGGGGGCAGGGTTCGGGAGTCAGGGGTTAGGGGGACGACCAACCCGGTATCATTGAGGGAGGTTTCGTTTACCCGAGGAATATCCGCACTGAGGTAGTGTGCCAGATCGAGGGCACGGCGCGGCGTTTTGCTCAGGCAGCGACGCACCCGCGAGGAGTTGACCCACCAATCGACTTGAAAACGATCGGAGGGCAGGCCGCGATTGAGGCCATCGCGCATTTCGCCGTAGTATTCGGGTAAATAGGTGTTGCAAACGGCCCCCAACTTGGCGATGTTGAGACGGGCGTTACGGCTTTGTAGAGGATCATAGGTCCAGGTGATGTGATCGAGGCCCTGCTGGCGCACAATCTGCCATTGAGCGCGCTTGAGTTTGAAGCCCAGGCCGCCATCGCGGTAATCAGGGTGGACGGCAGCCATATGGGAGCAATGTCGGGGCCGCGGCCCGGAGGAAGTGGCATCAAAGCCGGGGAAACCAAAGACAAAACCCAC